>CAIOHT010000029.1 GCA_903858185.1 uncultured Caulobacterales bacterium | reverse complement strand
GGCAGCTTGCCCAGCAGGGCGATCAGTCGCTCGATCTCGGGTCCGGCGGTGGCGGCCATGGACCTGTCTTAGCAGGCTGTCGCAGCGGGGAAAGGGTGCGTGGTTCGAGACGCGATCCTGAGGGATCGCTCCTCACCATGACGAAGACTCTTGCAGCTCAACCCTGTTCGTCATCCTGAGGAGCGAGGCCCCGTCCGAGCGTCTCGAAGGACGCAACACCCCTACGGCTGCTCCCTGTTGAAGAGCCCGGCCTGGATCATCTGGTCACGGATCATCTCCGGCTGCGCGGTCTGCAGCTGGTCGAAGGCTTCCAGCTCAGCCGGCACGTACCAGTGGATCTTGTCGGTGTGGTAGGCGGACCAGACAGCCTCGGCCACTTCACGCGGCGGGGTCAGACGCCACATGCCTTCGGTGGGAGCGTTGACCTTCGCTTCATCGGGCAGGATCGGCGTGTCGATCAGACCGGGCAGCGTATCGGCCACCCGAACGCCGAACGGCTTCAGCTCGACCGACAGGGCCTCGGTGAAGCCCTTCACCGCGTGCTTGGTCGCCGAATAGACGGCGATGTTGGCCATGCCGAAGATGGCCGAGCTCGACGACGTCGAGAAGCACAGTGAGTTCGGCGTGGCCTTCAGGAACGGAATGGCCAGGTTGATGCCGCTGAGCACCGCCACCAGGTTGATGTTGATCACCGCCATGGCGTCTTCCCAGGACATGTCCGCATAGGGACCGCCCCGACCGATGCCGGCGTTGTTGAACATCACGTCCAGCTGGCCGCCGGTCGCCTCGGTGAACTCGGTCAGGGTCGCGCGGTAGGCGTCGCGGTTGGTGACGTCGAGCTCGCGGACCATGCAGTTGTCCCAGCCAAGCTCCTGTTCCAGCGCGCGCAGACCGTCCTTGTTGACGTCGACGCCGCCGACGTACCAGCCCTTTTCCGCGAACAGCCGGGCCGTCTCCAGCCCCATGCCCGAGGCCGCGCCCGTGATGAAGATCGCCTTGCGGCCATTGGCTTTGGACATGGTTCAACTCCCTTGATGGTCAGCGCATCTGGCGGCGCGGATCCATGGTGCGTCCTTCGAGACGCTCGCTTGAGGCTCGCTTCTCAGGATGACGAAGAGGGAGACCCAACACTGCCTGTCATGCTGAGGAGCGGACCCTCGGGTCCGCGTCTCGAAGCACGCAGGAAGGCTCAGTCCTCCTCGACGTCCTCGTCGGGATTGACGCTAACCGCTTCCCCCTGCGGAACCGCAAGCTGCCTAACGCCGAGCAGTTCGGCGCCCGGGAAGGCGTCCATCACCGACATCACGAACGGGTCGGCGAGGATCGCTGCGCGGGCCTCGACCTCCTCGCGCTTCTGGCGTTCCCAGGCGCTTTCGGCCCCGCCGCCGCCGGCGGTGGCCACCAGCCAGGTCTGGCCGGTCCATTCCTTGAGCTTCGACGACAGTCGACGGGTGAGGTCGGCCGGCGCGCGCGGCGCGGGCTCGAACTCGATGGCGCCGGGCCGGAAGCTGATCGGGCGAACGTACTGCTGCACGTCCATCAGCAGGGTGATGTCGCGCTTGTTCTGGATCAGGGCCAGCACGTCCTCGAACGAGGCGAGGGCGGTGGTCGCCTGGGGCGCGGCCAGCGGGGCGGGCGTGGCGATCCGGGCCTGGGCCGCGAAGGCGCCGCCGGCCTGGGCTGTGGCTCCGCCACCGCCGGAGGGCGAAACGCCGCCTCCGCCACCCGGCATCGGCTCGCCGTCGCGCAGCGCCTTCAGCGCCTCCTCGGGTCCGGGCAGGTCTGCGGCGTAACAGAGGCGGATCAGCGCCATCTCGACTGTCGCCGAGGGATCAGGCGCGCGGCGCACCTCCTCATAGGCCTTGAGCAGCATCTGCCAGACCCGCGACAGGGTGCCCGCAGATGCCGTGGCGCCGATGGCGGCCAGACGCGCCGCCTGGTCCTTGGGCAGGTGCAGGGCGTCGGGCCCGAGCGCCTTGGCCACCGAGGCGCCGTGGTTGTGCTCCAGCAGGTCGAGCATCACCTGCGCCGGATCGACGCCGAAGCCCCAGAGGTCGCGATACTGCTGCAGGGCGGCGGCTGTCTGGCCGCCCATGATCTGCTCGAACAGGGCGATGGTCAGGGCCCGGTCGGCCAGGCCCAGCATGTCGCGTACGATGGCGGCGGAAACGATCTGACCGCGATCAGCCTGGACGATGGCCTGATCGAGCAGCGACAGGCCGTCGCGCACCGAGCCTTCGGCGGCGCGTGAAATGAGCGCCAGCCCTTCGGCGTCGATGCGGGCGTCCTCGGCCTCGGCGATCCGGCCCAGATGCTTGACCAGCACCTCCGGCTCGACCCGGCGCAGGTCGAAGCGCTGGCAGCGGCTGAGGATGGTCACCGGCACCTTGCGGATCTCGGTGGTGGCGAAGATGAACTTGGCGTGCGGCGGCGGCTCTTCCAGCGTCTTCAGCAGGGCGTTGAACGCCGCTGTCGACAGCATGTGCACTTCGTCGATGACGTAGACCTTGTAGCGCGCCTCGGTCGGGGCGTAGCGCACTCCGTCCAGCAGCTCGCGCATCTCGTCGACCTTGGTGCGGCTGGCGGCGTCCAGTTCCAGCACGTCCATGTGCCGGCCCTCGACGATGGCGCGGCAGTGGCGGCCGTCGACGGATAGGTCGACCGAGGGCTGGTGAACCGTGTCGCTCTCGAAGTTCAGCGCGCGCGCCAGCAGGCGGGCGGTCGTCGTCTTGCCGACGCCACGAACCCCGGTGAGCATGAAGGCGTGGGCGATGCGGCCGCTGGCGAAGGCGTTGGTCAGGGTCCTGACCATGGCCTCCTGGCCGATCAGGTCCTCGAAATTGCGCGGGCGGTACTTGCGGGCCAGTACGGTGTAGGCCGCGCCCTGATCCTGCGGCTCGGCCACCGGCGCCAGCGCCGGCGCCGGCGCTGCAGCCGGCACGGGCGCAGGCTCGGGCGCGCCGAAGATGTCCGCGGTGTCGGGATCGCGCTCCGGGAGGTCTTCCTCCCAGGGCGGCGGTTCTGTCGAGTGCGGTTCGTCGGGCATGGGACTCGAATCTGTGCGTCCTTCGAGACGCTCGCCTGGGGGCTCGCTCCTCAGGATGACGACCCTTAGCGGATTCCACCACCCTTCGTCATCCTGAGGAGCCCGCGAATGCGGGCGTCTCGAAGGACGCAAACTGGTTCAGCGAAATGGGGAAGGGTGGAGACCGGACAACGACCCGGAGCAAATCTCGTTGTGGCTGCTGCCTTCCGGCCCTGACCAGGTTGGCGAGGCGTCCGCCCATCGCCGATCTCCAAGGCCTATATCGTGGATCGGAGGGGCAAGTGCAACCCATCGGCCGATCCTCCCCTCGCAGAGGGGAGGGGGACCATGCGGAGCATGGTGGAGGGGGCTGCGCCGTAGTGGCCGGAAGGACCGGAATTCAGGATGTGGCGGCTCGCGCTCGCGCTGCCCCCTCCACCGCCTTCGGCGGTCCCCCTCCCCTGCGATGCAGGGGAGGATGTTCATGGTTGCCGCCAACGTCTCTTTGGGCCACGAAGCCGACATGGCTCTTTCAGCGATCTCCAACGTCTTCTCCGGCAACCCCTTGAACCGCGTGAGCGAACGCCGCGGCGACCGGGACTGGCTCGATGGCCTGCTGGCCGACCCCGGCTCGCTGGCGATCCCCCTGTGGAACGGTCAGCCCCTGACCGAGAAGGGCAAGGACGGCGGCGTCCAGCTGGCCTATGTGCCCGCGAAGATGGGGCTGGAGCTGGCCGGCGGCGTCTGGGAGCGACTGCTGTTCCTCGGCCTGTGGAAGGACACCGCGGTGTTCGCCGTCGACATGGAGGGCGGCCTCGACCCGTGTGACGGGCCGCTTGAGGGCGTGGGCACGTTCAAGGACCTGCGCGCGGTGGCCACCACACTGCCGGCGGCGGAGGCGGCGATCACGGCGACGGCCAAGGGCATGTTCGAATGGCGCCGCAAGCACCGCCACTGCGCGGCCTGCGGCGAGCAGAGCGAGGTCGCCGAGGGCGGCTGGAAGCGCGTCTGCACCAGCTGCAAGGCCGAGCACTTCCCGCGCACCGACCCAGTGGTGATCATGCTGGCGACCTTCGAGGGCAAGTGCCTGCTCGGTCGTCAGGCGATGTGGCCCAAGGGCATGTACTCGGCGCTGGCCGGCTTCCTCGAGCCCGGCGAAACGATGGAGGAGGCCTGCGCCCGCGAGCTGATGGAAGAGGCGGCTCTGACGGCGACGAAGGTCCACTATCACTCGACCCAGCCCTGGCCTTACCCGAACTCCCTGATGATCGGCCTGATCGCCGAGGTCGACAGCGCCGACGCCCGGCCCGACCAGACCGAGCTGGAGGCCGTGCGCTGGTTCACCCGCGAGGAAGCCCGCCAACTGGTCAACGGCGGCTACGACGGCTGCTTCGCCCCGCCCCCGCTCGCCATCGCCCACCAGCTGGTCAAGAGCTGGGCGGAGGGTGAGGGGTAGGAGCAGGGCCTGCGTGGTTCGAGCCCCGGATCAAGTCCGGGGGCGCTTGAGGCTCGCTCATCACCGGGACGAGCGTTGGTGTTCGTCATCCTGAGGAGCGGACCCTCAGGTCCGCGTCTCGAAGGACGCACCTAGCCCGCCGCCACCCCAAGCACCACGCACCCGGTCCAAACCATCAGCACGAGGGTCGACAGGGTGAACACGAGGAAACGGATAGCCACCAGGTTGACCGTGATCTGCACCAGGCTGTGCAGGACGCGCAGGCCGACGTAGGCCCAGGCGCACAACGCCGTGCAGTCGTTTTGCTGGCCGATCAGATAGGTCAGGAACGCCAGCGCGTAGAAGATCGTCGGCTGTTCCATCAGGTGGTTGTAGTTGTCCGCCGCGGCCCGGGCGTCGTCCGGCAGCCCGTTCAGCGAGCCGGGAAACCGCCCGTCCTGCGGCTTGATCCCGGCCTTGCCCATGGCCGGGATGCGCTTCGCGTACATCCACACCCAGATCAGCAGCGACCAGACGATCAGCGCCAGAACCGGCGCCAGGACGGATTGAAGATACGGAATGCCTTGAATCACAGTTGCCTCCCCAGGCTGTTGGTTGCGGGGAGGCTAGACTGAGGCGAACGCTCTGCGAAGGGGTGGGATCAGAGCAATCCATCCCTGTCATCCCGGCCGCAGCGTAGCGAAGAGCCGGGACCCAGATTCGTCCGCTGGGTCCCGGATCGTGCCTTCGGGCCGTCCGGGATGACAGGTTGGGTCAGACCCGGTCCCGGAACGGATCGGCCGGGAACACGCCGAGGATTTCGACCTTCTCGGAGAAGTAGCCCAGCTCCTCGAGCGCCAGGGCCAGGCCCCGGTCCTCCGGGCGGCCATCGACTTCGGCATAGAAGAAGGTCGCGGTGAAGGCGCCGCCCTCCATGTAGCTTTCCAGCTTGGTCATGTTGACGCCGTTGGTCGCGAAGCCGCCCAGCGCCTTGTAAAGAGCGGCCGGGATGTTCTTCACCTTGAAGCAGAAGCTGGTGATGCAGCGGCTGGTGAACGGCGGCGGCGCCGGCGCCTTGTCTGCGGTCATCACCAGGAAGCGGGTGGTGTTGTGCCGCTCGTCCTCGATGTCGCGCATCAGGATGTCGAGGCCATAGATCTCGGCCGCCAGGGCCGGGGCAATGGCGCCGCGCGTGGGGTCGGGATGCTGGGCCAGGGCGCGGGCGGCGCCGGCGGTGTCGCCCACGGCCTCCATGGCCACGCCCAGCTTCTTCAGGCTGCCTTTGCACTGGTGCAGGGCGATGGCCATGCTGGAGACGGTCTTCACGTCGGCCAGCTTGCCGCCCTTGTTGACCATCAGCTGGAAGCGGATTGGCTTGAACCGCTCGCCGATGATCTTCAGGCCTGAGCTGGGCAACAGGTGATGCACATCGGCGACCCGGCCGGCGATGGAGTTCTCGACCGGGATCATGCCCAGCGCGCAGGCGCCCGACTTCACCGCCTCGAAGGCTTCCTCGAACGTCGGATACGGGGCGGCCTGGTGGTCGGGAAAATAGGTCCGGCAGGCCTCGTGGCTGTTGGCGCCGGGCTCGCCCTGGAAGGCGATCTTGGGAAGAACGCTCATGCGTTGAAGTCTTTCGCGTAGGCCCGGGCGGCTTCGAGGTCGGCCGGGTTGTCGACGGAGATCGGGGCCTCGTCCGCGACGGCGGCCCAGTACGAGAGACCCATCTCGAGGCCCCGTAGCTGCTCCAGCTTCTCGCGCCGTTCGAGGGGCGAGGGCGGAGCGGTGTTAAATCGCTCCAGCGCCGCGCGCCGATAGCCATAGATGCCGACATGCCGCCAGACGGGTGCCTCGCCGTAGAGGGTCGAGCGGGTGAAATACAGGGCGCGGCCGCTGGCGCCGTCAGTCGCCATGGCCAGCACCGCCTTGACGACGTCCGGGTTGGACCGGTCAGCGGATGAGGACTCCGGGGCGACCACGGTTGCCACGTCGCAGCCGGGTTCCCGCGCCAGCAGCCCCGCGCATGCGGCGATGATCGCGGCCGGTACAAAGGGCATGTCGCCCTGCAGGTTGATCACCGCGTCGTGGACGCCGTCCGGATCGAGGGCCTCCAGCGCCGCCTGTATCCGGTCGGAACCGGACGGGAGCGCCGGATCGGTCAGCACCGCTACGCCGCCCGCGGCGCGCACGGCGTCAACGATTTCAGCATCGCCCGCTGCGACCGCTACCGGGCCGACCCCGGCCAGCTCGGCCTGGCGCAGCACCCGGACGATCATCGGCAGGCCGCCGATATCGGCCAGCGGCTTGTCCGGCAGTCGCGTGGCGGCCATGCGGGCCGGAATGAGGACGATCGGGTTCATCGGTCTGTGCATGGATCAATTCGGCTGTCCGGACCCCCGGGTCCGTCTTGCGCGAGGGGCGGTAGCGTGTAAGAGAGCCCGGCGCAATAAGGGGCGCGTCGTGGGATTCCCACAGCGCTGATTCTGGCTCGCGGCGCGGGCCGACTTGAGGACTGAGACAGGCGGATATGAGCGATCTTACGTTCAACAAGATCGCCGGCGGTTTGCTGGCGACCGGACTTGTCATTTTCGGCCTGCGTGAGCTGACCACCGTCATGTTCGCACACCACGAGCCCGAAAAGGCCGGCTATGCGATCGCCGTAGCCGAGGGCCCGGACGAAGGTCCCGCGGAAGAGGTCGCGCCGGACTGGGGCACGGTTATTCCGGTGACGAACGCCGAGGTCGGCAAGGCCGTCGCCGCCAAGTGCGCGTCCTGCCACACCTTCGACGCCGGCGGCGCCAACGGGACGGGTCCGAACCTCTACGGCATTCTTGGCCACAAGCCTGGCGCTCGCCCCGGCTTCGCCTATTCGCCCGCCATGGTCGAATACGCCGCCAGCCACCCGTTGTGGACCTGGGACGAACTCGACCACTTCCTCAAGGCTCCCGCCAAGCACATGCCGGGCACCAAGATGACCTTTGTCGGCCTGAAAAAACAGGAAGACCGGGTTGCGATGATGGCCTACCTGAACACGCTCGGCGCGACCCTGCCGCTGCCGGCTCCCCGACCTGCCGCCGCTCCGGCCGAGGCTGCTCCCGCCGCCGACGCCGCTGCTGCTCCGGCTGCCGGCGCCGCGCCGGTGGAAGGGGCCGCCGCCGCCGCTCCGGCTCCCACTCCCGCTGCCAAGTAGACTTGCGGGAATCTGATTTACGAAAGGCCGCGACCGGCACGTCCGTCGCGGCCTTTTTCGTGCGCGCTACCTGGCGGTCTTGCCGAAGCGGGTCTTGAGCACGGAATAGAGCGCGCGGATGGCCTGGGCCTCGCCGCCGACCGGGTAACCGGGGCGTCCCTTGGGGTTCCAGGCGAAGATGTCGAGATGGACCCAGGATCCGGACGGCGCGAACCGCTTGAGAAACAGCGCCGCGGTCACCGACCCTGCCTGGGCCCAGCCGTCCGGATCATTCTTCAGGTCGGCCAGATCCCCGTCCAGCGCCTCCTCGTACCCCGGCCAGAGAGGCAGGCGCCAAAGCGGGTCGCTGACTGCGCGCGAGGCCGCCGCGATCTCGTCGGCCAGGGCTTCGTCATCCGTAAAGAACGGGATCACCTGCGGTCCCAGCGCGATGCGCGCCGCCCCGGTCAGGGTGGCCATGTCGATCGTGAGCACCGGCTCCAGTTCCCCGGCCCGGGTCAGGGCGTCCGACAGGATCAGCCGGCCCTCCGCGTCGGTGTTGCCGACCTCGACGGTCAGCCCCTTGCGGGTGTCCAGCACGTCGCCCGGTCGCATGGCGTCGCCGCTGATGGCGTTCTCGACGACCGGGACCAGCACCGCCAGCCGCACCGGCAGACCGGCCGCCATGATCATCCGCGCCAGCGCAAGGACATGGGCGGCCCCGCCCATGTCCTTCTTCATGTTCCGCATGCCCGCGGACGGCTTGATATCGAGACCGCCGGTGTCGAAGACGACGCCCTTTCCGACCAGGGCCACCAGCGGGTCGCCCGCCTGTCCCCAGCGCAGCTCGATCATCCGGGGCGCGCGCGCCGGATCGGCGGCCCGCCCGACGGCGTGCACCGACGGATAGTTCTGCTCCAGGAGGTCATCGCCGGAAATCACGCTGAACGTCGCGCCATGGCGCCCGGCGATCTCCCGCGCGATCGTCTCGATCTGCAGCGGCCCCATGTCGTTGGCCGGCGTGTTGACCATGTCCTTCGCCAGGGCGCAGGCGTGGGCGGTCTCGCGGGCCTCGGCGAGGTTTCCCCCGGCCGGGGACACCAGTCGTGGCTGGGCGTCGCGCTTCTTGCGGTAGCGGTCAAACCGGTAGCCGCCGAGCGCGAAGGCCGTGGCGACCTGCGTCGGGTCCAGGCCGTCGGGCAGATTCTCCAGATGATAGTCTCCGGCCGGCAGCCGCGCTGACAGTCCCCGGAACAGCATCGCCTCTGCCTTGCCGGGTTCACCCAGGCCAAACAGAAGCCGAACCGTCTTGCCGTCCTCGCCTGGCACGGCAAGCAGCTGGCCTGCCTTGCCCCTGAACTCGGCCGTCGTGGCCAGCCCCAGCTCAAAGGGCGACAGGCCGGCGAGATCGCCCTCGGCCAGAATGGAAACGGGGATGGTCGGGCCGTCAGGGGCGGAGAGCAGGATTTCGGTCATGGGCGCCGGATTATGCTTAACGATTCCTTGAGCCGAACGGGCGAGGCTGCGGGTCAGACCTCGTCAAAGGCTCGCCTCCCATGTGTCGCATGCCGGCCCTCGCCGCAACCGTTCTGACCCTCGCAGCCACGCCCGTGTTCGCGGCGCCGACGAGCCCGACTCCGGTGTCGACGACGCCCGCACCGGCCTCGCCCCTCCTGCGCGCCAAGGCCGGCGCCGTTCAGCGGGCCGAGGCGAAGCGCATCGACCCGCTCGCCCGCGCAGCGTTCTGGGCCCGTGAGCTGGAGATCGATCCCCGCGACGTCGAAGCCGGCCTCGGCCTCGCCGTTTCGCTGCGCCAGCTTGGCCGCTTCCCGGAGGCCTATGACGCCGCCGGGCAGGTGCTCGTCATCCAGCCCGACAACATCGACGCCCTGCTCGAATCCGCCCGGGCCCAGATCGGCCGCGGACAGGGCTTCTATGCCATAGACCCTGCGCGCCGCGCGCAGACCCTCGCGCCGCGCGACTGGCGACCGGTCGCCCTGCTGGCGGTGGCCTATGAACAGGCGGACCGCGACGACGAGGCGCTGGCCGCGCATCGCCTGGCGCTGACCCTTGCTCCGAGCGAGCCCGCAGTGCTGACCAATCTGGCCATGTTCCATGCCGGTCACGGTGATCTGGTCCAGGCGGAACAGCTGCTGCGGCGGGCCGTCGCGCTGCCGGGCGCGGATGCACGCGTGCGCCAGAATCTCGCACTCGTCGTGGGCTTGCAGGGCCGCCTGGCGGAAGCCGAACAGCTGGTGCGCCAGGACCTCCCGCCGGAGCAGGCGGCCAACAACATCGCCTGGCTCAAGGCTGCGACCGCCAAGGCCCCGACGGGCGAGGGACGGTCTTGGAGCGCGGTCACCCGAGGCGGAACCTAGGCTCAGGCGCGGCGGGGTCTGGACGGGCCCGGCTACGCTCGCTATACGCCGCCGCGGTCGCCTCGCGCGGCCCACAATTGATCCCAAGTCCACGCGCCGAGGAGCCTGTCGAAGGGCGCGCTGGATCGTCCCGGCAGGCGGGAGGATCGTATCCATGGCCAATGTGACCGTAGTCGGCGCCCAGTGGGGCGACGAGGGCAAGGGCAAGATCGTCGACTGGCTCAGCAACCGCGCCGATGTGGTCGTGCGGTTCCAGGGCGGCCACAACGCCGGCCACACCCTGGTCGTCGACGGCAAGGTCTACAAGCTGGCGCTGCTGCCGTCCGGCGTCGTCCAGGGCAAGCTGTCGGTGATCGGCAACGGCGTCGTCGTCGACCCGTGGCACCTTCTGGGCGAAATCGAGAAGATCGGCGAACAGGGCGTGGTGATCGGGCCGGACGTGCTGGTCCTGGCCGACAACGCCTGCCTGATCCTGCCGGTGCACAAGGACCTGGACCAGGCCCGCGAGGCCGCCTCGACCCAGAAGATCGGTACGACCGGCCGGGGCATCGGCCCGGCCTATGAGGACAAGGTAGGCCGGCGAGCGATCCGGGTCGCCGACCTCGCCGACCCCGAGGCGCTCGAAGCCAAGATCGACCGGCTGCTGTCGCATCACGGCGCCCTGCGTCGCGGTCTTGGCCTGCCGGAGGCTGACGGCAAGGCGCTCCTTGCCGAACTGCTGGAACTGGCGCCGAAGATTCTGCCCTATGCGCAGCCCGCCTGGCGCCTGCTGGACCAGGCTTACAAGGCCGGTCGCCGCATTCTGTTCGAGGGCGCCCAGGGCGCGCTGCTGGATGTCGACCACGGCACGTATCCGTTTGTCACATCGTCGAACACCGTCGCCGGCCAGGCTGCGGCCGGGTCAGGCATGGGGCCGCGCGGACCGGGCTATGTGCTGGGCATCGTCAAGGCCTACACTACGCGCGTCGGCGGCGGCCCCTTCCCGGCCGAGCTCGACGATGAGGTCGGAAAGCACCTGGCCACGGTCGGTCGGGAAGTCGGCACCAACACCGGACGCGGTCGGCGCTGCGGCTGGTTCGACGCGGTGCTGGTGCGCCAGTCGGTGGCCATCAATGGCATCGCCGGCATCGCCCTGACGAAGCTGGATGTGCTGGACGGCCTGAAGACCCTGAAGATCTGCGTCGGCTACGACATCAACGGCAGGACCTACGACTATCTGCCCGCCGGCATGCGCGACCAGGCCGCCGCCGTACCGATCTATGAGGAAATGGACGGCTGGAGCGAGAGCACCGCCGGCGCCCGTTCGTTCAAGGACCTCAATGCGAGCGCCATCAAGTACGTGCGACGGATCGAGGAACTCATCGGTGCGCCCGTCGCCCTGCTTTCGACCAGCCCCGAGCGCGACGACACGATCCTCATGCGCGATCCGTTCCAGGGCTGAATCATTAACCCTGTCCGGTAATCGAATGCTCAGCACCGGGGTCTAACCTTGTTCGATACAGGGGGATCTGGTGCGGGCGAGACGCAGCGCAAAACTGGCGGCGACGACGGACCGCACGGCGCGCAGTCTGCGTTCGCTTGAGCGGACCGCGTCGACCAGTCGCGTGCTGAACCTGCTCGCGATCGCCGCCCACAACGTCGGGCGCCAAGACTGGACCGACCGTCCTCTGTTCCGCAACCGCGTGCTCAATGCCTCGATGATTCTGAAGCACCGGCTGCGGCCGGACGAGACCTATGTCTTTGACGACTACCGGACCTCGGCGACCAAGATCATAATTCCTTTCGAGCGCAGCGATCTGGCGCTTGGCGGCCAATCGTTCTTTGTTGGTCAGCGTGGATGGATGGATCTGCTGCGGGAGGCCTGCGCCGACAGCCGCGCGCTTGACCATGACCTTACCGTCCTGCGGCTGCTGGATGGCCTGCCGTCGCTCGATCCGTTCCTGCTGCGGGAGCACCTGCGGCGGCACAACCACCATGTCGCGCCCTGCTACTTCGCGATCTCGACGGCCGACCTTGAAGCCATGCACGGCTATGTCGCGCTGCAGGTCGATGAACTGGTCAAGCTCGCCTGCGCCCGGATGGGCCAGGGGGCCTTCACCGCCCGGCTCGTCGAGGCACTGCTGTCGACCGACATCGACGAGCGTCTGGAACCGCTCCGCGCCACGCTAATGCTGGAGGGGCAGGAGTTCAGCGAAGGCGTCTTCAGCTGGAAGGGCTTCCTCTACTACAAATGGATGCTGACCGTGCTCCAGCCGCAACTAGCGGCCGTTGCCCGGGAGATCGGCACACTGACGATTTCCGGCCCCCGGGATCTCGAGACCGGGCAGTATCTTGATCTGGCGCGCGAGAGGATCAAGCGCGCCATTCTGGCCCAGCGAGGCGAGATAGACAGGGCGCTAAGGGCCTATGACCGCGCCTTCGAAGGTCTGACCCAGAGGGGCGACCCGGCCGCCTTCCGGCGTTTCCTGCTCGACGCCCCGCAGCAGTTTCTGTCGCTCGGCGAGAAGGTCGGTCAGGTCTCGCACATTGCCAGTTTCTGGCGGTACCGTTTTCCGACAAGTCGCCTGGCCATGGTGATGGTCGACGAGGCTATCGACATCTTCCAGGACTTTGAGGGCTACCTGGGGGAACAGCTGGCGATCTGAGTTTCGTCAAGCCGATCTTTACCGGTTCCGCTCAGTAATACCGGGTCATTCAGGGACTCCGGAGCCAGCCTTGTTCACTGCCGAAGACAAGTTGCATCAACGATTGGCTCCGCACGTCCAGCGGGCCCTCATCGTTGACCCGCAGCCGGCGGCCGTGAAGCTGCTTGCAGACCTGCTCCGGTCCATTGCGGCGACGCAGATCGTGACCGCGGCGACAGACCAGAAAGCCCTTCAGATGGCCGCGGTGGTCGATCCACAGATCATCTTCATGGAGCATTCCGGGCCATCGTTGGACGGTGTGCGCCTGGCGCGCTCGATCCGCCGCAGTGATTTCAGCTGCCGCAAGGCGCCCATTATCATGGTGACCGGCGAGGCTACGGCGGGCGCGATCCTCGGCGCGCGCGACGCGGGCGTGCATGAGTTCCTGCGCAAGCCGTTCACCATCAAGGACCTTTTGCGGCGTCTGGAGGCGGTGGCTTTGAAGCCGCGCGACTGGGTTGAGGCGGTGCAGTACGTCGGACCGGACCGTCGCCGCTTCAACTCCGGTGACTACGCCGGACCGCGCAAGCGCAAGTCGGACAACGGCAAGGTCTCTGACGTGACGCGCCTGACCCAGGCCCTGAAGATCGTCCGCGCCGCGTCCGCCGCGCTGGACAGTGACTGGCCCCAGGCCCGCCGCGCGCTGCTCGCTCAGGCGGCGGACATCCAGAAGGTGGCCGTCTCCTCCAATGACCTGACCATGATGGAGGCTGCTGCCGCGCTCGGTCGACAGCTGACCGACGAGGTCGTTACCGACCGTGTGGCGCTGGACGGCGCCATCAGCAGCCTGCTGGTGTTCATGCCTCCTGAAGTACCGGACGCTTCCAGGGCGGCCTGATCAGGCCTCGACCATCTGCCGCTCGAGGGCGGCTGCGCGCATGGTTTTCTGCAGCTTCTCGAACGCCCGGACCTCGATCTGGCGCACCCGCTCGCGGCTGACGCCGTATTCGGAGG
>CAIOHT010000028.1 GCA_903858185.1 uncultured Caulobacterales bacterium | reverse complement strand
TGCCGCCCGTCGCCGTGTGACAGATGTGGCGGCATCGGACGCGTGCCGAGCGGCCAGGAGCCCTCCATGTAGCGTATGATCGTGCCGGGGTGGCGCGCCTCCATGGCGGCGGCCGCCTTCAGCAGCGCGGCGCGCGGCGCTTCGCGGACGTAGTGGCGCTGCGTCAGGCAATAGCCTCGGGTGTGCGGTCGTAGCGAACCTGTTTCGGCGCAGGGCAAGGGGACGAGGCCCGGCGCGGCGACGACCGACGGGGCAGCGGGCGGAGCGGCGTCCTTCGGGCCGGCCGCTATCGTGGCGAGCGCGAGGGCGATGGCGAGAAATGTCCACTGGAACATCCACGATGTCTCGCCTTGTCCCGAGAAGATATGTCCCGGGAGTCTCGTGCTTCCGGTGCAGATTCAAATCCCCTCTCCCGCAGGGGGAGGGGGGGACCCGGCGCGCAGCGGCGGGAGGGTGAGGGGTTACGGTGGAGATCGATCGTCGCCGTAAACCCTCATCCGTCGGCTATGCCGACACCTTCTCCCTCAGGGAGAAGGAAGTCTTGATAGCGCCGCTTCCAGCCCCAGCATGTCGGCGGGCAGAGGCGTCTCGAACCGTAACAGCTCGCCCGTGATCGGGTGGACGAAGCCCAGCACCGCCGCATGCAGCGCCTGGCGCTCGAGGCCGGCCGCGGCCATGGCCTCGCGCACGGCAGGGGCGGGGGGGCCTGAGCCATAGGTCGGATCGCCCAGGCAGGGTGCGCCCTTGCTGGCCATGTGGACGCGGATCTGGTGGGTGCGCCCGGTCTCAAGCCGGCAGGAGACCCGCGCGGCCACCGGCCTGGCCTGCGGTCCGAACACCTGCTCGACGCGGTAGTGGGTGGTGGCCTCGCGGCCGCCGGTCTTGAGGATCGCCATCTTCTTGCGGTCGTGCTGGCTGCGGCCGATCTGCGTCGTGATCGTGCCCTTCGCCGGGTTTGGCGCGCCGCGCGTCAGGGCGACGTAGAGCCGGTCGATGTCGTGCGCCGCGAACAGCGCCGACAGGCCCTGGTGCGCCGCGTCGGTCTTGGCCGCGACCATCACGCCGCTGGTGTCCTTGTCCAGCCGGTGGACGATGCCGGGCCGCGCGACGCCGCCGACGCCGGACAGGCTGCCCGCGCAGTGATGCAGCAGGGCGTTGACCAGGGTGCCGCCGGGCGTCCCCGGGCCAGGGTGGGCGGCCATGCCGGCCGGCTTGTCGACGACGATCAGGTGCGCGTCCTCGAACAGCACCGCCAGGGGAATGGCCTCGGGCTTCGGCTCGGCGGCGACGGGCGCCGGGACCATCAGTCGATACTCGCCTGCGACGGCCTTGCCCGAAGCATCGCTGAGCACCTTGCCCGCCAGGCTGATCTGGCCAGCGGCCAGCATCGTCTGGATGCGACCCCGTGACAGCTCGCCGGCCCGGTCCGCCAACACCTTGTCCAGCCGCCCGCCGGCGTCTTCGGGGGTGACGACGATGAGCCGCTCCTCGCCGAGCCCGGCGTCGACCTCGACCTCTTCGTCGTCAGGCAGGCTGTCCAGGAACGTCACGCCTTGCCGGTCGCCGTCTCTTCGTGGCCCGTGATCGAGCCTTCCTTGAAGAGATATTCGCGCAGGTTCCTGTCGACCTCGGGATCGCTGCGGCGCAGCCACTCCAGCGCCATGGCCGCGTGCTCCAGCTCCTCGGCCGCGTTGTGCAGCAGGATCTTCTTCAGTTCCTCGTCTTCGCAGTCGTCCGCGCGCTGGCGATACCAGTCCACCGCCTCCAGCTCCTCGATCAGCGAGGTGATGGCGTAGTGCTGCAGCAGGGTCTTCTTGCCCAGCTTTTCGCGGGGGACGTGAAGGCCTTCACTCGACATGCGGTGGCTCCGTTGGATCGGGGTTGCAGACTCCTAACGCGCAGCGGCCCTTCGCGCACCATCGGGACTCAATTTCCCTCCACCGCCGTCATGGCCCGCACGCGCCGGGGGCATGGCAGATGAGCCTCCGCAGCCGGGGTTTCTTTTTTCCGATCGCTGGACAGGCGTCATCGCGTCGTTGTGAAGTCGCGCGACAACAAGAAATCACTGGGGGAATCGGTCATGGCGATGAACAGACGCGGACTGCTGGCGCTGCTGGGGGCAGGCGCGGGGGCTGCGGCGACGCCGGTGGCGGCCGATGAAGTCCAGATGGTCGCCTTCGCCCATGGCGTGGCCAGCGGCGATCCTCTTTCTGACCGGATCGTGTTCTGGACGCGGATCAGCCCGTCCGCGTCGGCCGCCGGCAAGGCGAAGGTCAAGGGGCGGCTGCTGATCGGCGCCTCACCCGAACTCGGCGGCGCCGCGGCGGTGAAGAGCTTGGACTTCGAGACCGGGGCGGACCGGGACTACACCGTCAAGATGGACGTCAGCGGCCTGAAGCCAGGCACGGACTACTATTTCCAGTTCCAGTCGGAAGGCGCCGCCTCGCCGATCGGACGGGCCCGCACCCTGCCGTCCGGCCCGACTACGGACCTGGTCCTGGCCGTCGCCTCCTGCTCCCTCTACCCGCGCGGCTACTTCAACGCCTATGGCGATATCGCAAGGCAGGAGCGGCTGGACGCGGTCATCCACCTGGGCGACTACATCTACGAGTACGGCGGCCCCGGCTCCTACGGCGACGACACGACCGTCTCGCCGAGCCGGCCCCATAATCCGCCGCGCGAGATCCTCTCCCTGGCCGACTACCGCCAGCGGCACGCGCAGTACAAGTCCGACCCGCAGCTCCAGGCGGCCCATGCCCGGGCGCCCTGGATCGTTGTCTGGGACGACCACGAGACGGCCAACGACAGCTGGCTGGGCGGCGCGGAGAACCACAACCCCGACAAGGCCGAAGGCGACTGGGCGACGCGCAAGTCGGTGGCGCTGAAGGCCTATTACGAGTGGATGCCGATCCGTGAACCGGCGCCGGGCCGCACCGCGGAGATGGCCAATCGCGCCTTCCAGTTCGGCGACCTGGCCTCGCTGTTCATGGTCGAGACGCGGCTGACCGCGCGCACCGAGCCGCTCGACTACGGCAAGGACCTGCCGATCGTCGACGGCAAGCCCGACGCGGCGGCCTTCAAGGCCAAATGGCTCGACCCGTCGCGACGGCTGCTCGGCCCCGATCAGCTATCCTGGCTGGCGACCGAGCTGGCCGGATCGGTGGCGGCCGGGCGGACCTGGCAGATCATCGGCAACCAGATCGTCATGGCCCGCGTCTCGGCGCCCGACTTCCGCGCCACGCTCGGCGAGGCGAAGTGGGGCGAGATCATCGCCGGCCTGCCGGAAGAGTACCGGGTTCCCGTCACGCAGCTCTCGGCCCTGGGATCCTTCGGCCTGCCCTACAATCTCGACGCCTGGGACGGCTATCCGATCGACCGCGAGCGGGTTCTGGGGGCGTTCAAGGCGACCGGCGCCCATCCGCTGGTGCTGGCCGGCGACAGCCACGCCTTCTGGGCCAACGAACTGCATGACGCCGGCGGCGCGCGGGTCGCCGCCGAGTTCGGCACGACCGGCGTGACCAGTCCGGGCGCGGGCGACGTGATCCAGGGCGTGCCGCTGAACCAGGGCTTCGAGGACAAGAACCCCGAGGTCGTGTTCAACGACCACAGCGCCAAGGGCTATGTCCTGCTGACCCTGACGCGCGAGACGGCGAAGGCCGAGTTCATCGCGGTGTCGACGATCCTGTCGACGGACTACACGGCGAGGGCGATGCGGACCTACACCGTGACGCCGGTCGCCGGCGGTGGCGTGAGCGGGTTGAAGGCGGTTTAGGGCGCCGTGCGTGCTTCGAGACGCGGACCTGAGGGTCCGCTCCTCAGCATGACGAGCGGATTGGCGATCAATCCCTCTGCGTCATTCTGAGGAGCGAGCGTCTAGCGAGCGTCTCGAAGGACGCACGGTCCTACCCCCGCTCTACCAACCCCCCGCCCTGCACGGCGACACGATAGAAACACGACCGGAAGCCCACGTGGCAGGCGCCGCCGTCTCCGCGCGGACGGACCTTTATGAGCACCGCGTCCTGGTCGCAGTCGACGCGCAGTTCGACGACGTCCTGCAGCTGGCCGCTGGTCTCGCCCTTCTTCCACAGGGCGTTCCGTGAGCGGCTGAAGTAGTGCGCCTGTCCGGTCTCGAGGGTCAGTTTGAGGGCTTCCGCATTCATCCAGGCCAGCATCAGCACCTCTCCGGTGTCGGCATGCTGGGCCACCGCGGCGACCAGGCCGGCGGAGTCGAAACGCGGGGCCAGCACCGCGCCCCGCTCAAGGGCGTCGGTGTCCGGGGCGGTGGGAAACAGGGGCTCGGTCATGGGCGCATATGGCCCTCTCCGGGCGGATCGGGCCAGAGGGATATGAACCTCAACGACCGTATCAAGGCGCTGGTGGCGGCGATGGACGGGCGCGTGCGCCCCTGGGCGGCGCGGTCGAAATGGCGTGGCTGGGCCTACGAGTTCCTGCTGTTCGGGCTGAAGCAGGCCTGGGCCTGTCTGTTCGGCGGGCTGATGCTGGCGCTGCTGATCGGCACCCGGCTGTGGTGGCCCGCGGACGCGGCGATGCACCGATACGACTTTCTGGTGGTCGCCGCCCTTACCCTCCAGTTCGGCCTGCTGGCCCTGCGGCTCGAGCGGCCGGAGGAGGCGCTGGTGATCCTGATCTTCCATATCGTCGGCACGGTCATGGAGGTGTTCAAGACCGCGCACGGGTCATGGGCCTACCCGGAGCCCGGCCTGATGCGGATCGGCGGCGTGCCGCTGTTCTCGGGGTTCATGTACGCCTGCGTCGGGAGCTACATCGCCCGCGCCTGGCGACTGTTCGACATCCGCTTCGATAACTATCCGCCGGTCTGGACGACCTGGGCGCTGGCGGTGGCGGCCTATCTGAACTTCTTCAGCCACCACTACATCGAGGACCTGCGCTGGCCGCTGTTCGTTGCGACGGCGGCGATTTTCGGCCGGTCAGGGTTCAGGTTCACGCCGGACCGCGTAACGCGGCGGATGCCGATGCTGCTCGGCTTCCTGCTGGTGGCGGGGTTCATCTGTATCGCCGGCAACCTCGCCACCCTGGCGAACGCCTGGGTCTGTCCTGTCCAGGCGGACGGCTGGAAGCCGGCCAACCTGGCCAGGCTCGGCAGCTGGTATCTGCTGACGATGCTGAGTTTCGTGCTGGTGTCAGCGGTGCACAGACCAGAGGGGACATGTACCGAAGGTACGTGTCCCCCAAACCAGCACCTCGATTAGGGGACACGTACCTTCGGTACATGTCCCCTGGCTGAATCAGCCCCGGTTCACGAAGTCCAGGAACCGCTGGCGCAGGGTGGCGTCGGTCTTGAACACGCCGCGGAACTGGGTGGTGATCGTGGTCACGTGGCGGTGGTGCACGCCACGGGTGGTCATGCACTGGTGCGCCGCGTCGATCAGCACCGCCACGCCGGCGGGCTTGAGGCTGTCGCAGATCGCGTCGGTGATCTGCTGGGTCATGGTTTCCTGCGTCTGCAGGCGGCGGGCGAAGATCTCCACCACGCGGGCGATCTTGCTGATGCCCACGACGCGGTTGGTCGGCATGTAGGCCACGTAGGCCTTGCCGAGGAACGGCGCCATGTGGTGCTCGCAGTGGCTCTCCACCTCGATTTCGCGCAGCATGACGATGTCGTCATAGCCCTGCACGTCCTCGAAGGTGCGGCTCAGCTCCTTGGCCGGATCGGCGGCGTAGCCTTCGAACCATTCGCCATAGGCGTCGACCACGCGTTTGGGCGTGTCGATCACACCCTCGCGACGGGGATCGTCGCCCGACCAGGCGATCAGGGTCCGTACGGCTTCCATCGCCTCTTCGCGCGTGGGGCGCCTGGCGGGTTCCAGATCAAGACCGGCGCCGCCGATCAGGGTTCGCTCGCGGCTCATGGCGTCCATGTTCGAGAGAGTCTTCCCGGGGCTGAGTTGCGCCGGAGCGCCTGTCGCTCCGGAATGACGCGTGCCACCCCATTCACAGCGCGACGGACCGTGGCCTCACCCGCGCCTCAAAGCTATATGGGGCCGATAGCCGACCCGGCAAGCTCTTACCCAACGTCAGACGGACATGACCCTGAAGCTCTATGACACCATGGCCCGCGAGAAGCGGCCCTTCGTTCCCGCCGATCCGGACCGGGTGACGATGTATGTCTGCGGGCCGACGGTCTACGGCTACGCCCATATCGGCAACGCCCGGCCGGTGGTGGTGTTCGACGTGCTGTTCCGTCTGCTGCGCGAGATCTATGGCGAGCACCACGTGGTCTACGCCCGCAACGTCACGGACGTCGACGACAAGATCAACCAGAAGGCCATCGACGAGGGCGTCGATATCCGCGTCATCACCGACCGCTATCTGGCGGCCTACGAGGCGGACATGGGCGCGCTGGGGGCCCTGACCCCGACGCTGCAGCCCCGCGCGACCGAGAACATCGACGCGATGCTGGCGCAGATCGGCGCCCTGATCGAACGCGGCTCGGCCTATGCGGCCGAGGGGCACGTGCTGTTCGACACCCAGAGCTTCGCCGACTACGGCAAGCTGTCGGGCCGGCCGATGGACGACATGGTCCAGGTCGCCCGCGTCGATCCCGCCCCCTACAAGCGCCACCCGGCCGACTTCGTGCTGTGGAAGCCGTCGAAGCCGGGCGAGCCGGAATGGGCGAGCGCCTGGGGCGCGGGGCGCCCCGGCTGGCATATCGAATGCTCGGCGATGATCGAGGCAGTGCTCGGCCTGCCGATCGACATCCATGGCGGCGGCATCGACCTGCAGTTCCCGCACCATGAGAACGAGCTGGCCCAGGGCCGCTGCGCCCACGGCATCCCCGTCTACGCCAGCTACTGGATGCACAACGGCTTCCTCGACATGGCCGGCGAGAAGATGAGCAAGAGCCTCGGCAACGTCATCGTGCCGCACGATCTGCTGAAGACCGTGCCGGGCGAGGTGCTGCGCTGGGCATTGCTGGCGGCCCACTACCGCCAGCCGCTGGACTGGACCGGCGAGCTGATCGAGCAGAGCCGCAAGGCGCTCGACCGGCTCTACGGCGCGCTGCAGCGGGTCAAGGGCCTCGACGTCGAGGTGCGCGATCCGCCGGCGGCCTTCATCGAGGCCCTGTCGGACGACCTGAACACGCCGAAGGCCTACGCCGAGCTGTTCGGCCTGGCCAAGACGCTGGAAACCGCTCACGGCGACGGCAAGGCTCTGGCCAAGGCCGACCTGCTGGCGGCCGCCAATCTGCTGGGCTTCCTCAAGGCTGATCCCGACGTCTGGTTCGCCGGCGGGGCCGACGACGACCTGCGGCAAAAGGTCGAGGCCCTGCTGGAAGCGCGCGTCGACGCTCGCGCCGACAAGAACTGGGCCGAGGCCGACCGCATCCGCGGCGAGATCGACGCTCTGGGGGTGATCGTCATGGACTCGCCCCAGGGCGCGACCTGGCGGTTGAAAGAGGGTGCCTAGGCCCTCCAAATACCGCTCACCCCGGCCCCCGGGTCGCGCTTGAGCGCGCCCGGGGATAAACTCCGGCCGGGACCCAGGCTTTTTTTTGAAAGCCACGGGAAGCGGACGTGAACGCAAAAACACCTGGGTCCCGGCCTTCGCCGGGATGAGCGGATTTAGGGTATGGCGGTAAAATTAGAGCGCAGAATAGGCATCCAGGCCCCGGACGAGATCGTCTGGGAGATCCTGTCGGACATTCCCGGCTGGGCGGACTGGAACCCGATCTATCCCCAGGCGCAGGGCGAAATCCGGATCGGCAACCGCTGGACGGTCGAGCTGGCCTTGCCCGGCGAGAAGCCGCGGACGATCAATCCGGTGATCCTCGACTGGGCGCCGTACGACCACATCCACTTGCGGCTGGACGCCCTGCGGGGCTGGGTGCGGACCGTGCGCTTCCTCGAGATCGAGAAGATGGGCGACGAAAACGTCATCTTCAACAACGGCGAAATCTTCGACGGCCTGCTCGGTGCGAGCGTGGCGAAACGCCTGCGCCGCCCGATCATCGACGGGTTTGAAGCGATGAACACCGTGCTGAAGCAGCGCTCGGAAGCGCTGTGGGCGGCGCGGAAATAGCGGGGGCCTACGCCCCCTTCATTCCGCTCATCCTCGCTTCCGCGAGGATGAGCGGGGAGATGGGGGCGGCGCGTCGCGCCGACGATGGAACAGGCGGGCGGATTCCAGGGGGTGTTTGGTGTCCGCAATCGACCCGTTGCGGACATTGCTTGGGCGGGTCTTAGCGTGGGAAAGCTGGGGTGTAGCCAAGTTGGGATCACTACTATCGCGCGGGCTCGCCGTTGTCCTGTGCGCCGTTGCAGCAGCCTGCAGCGAGGGCGAAGCACCCTCAAGAAACCTGACTGAGAAGGAGCCGCCAACTATGAGCAACCCTGTGTTTCATTTTGAGAAACCTGTCACTGACATGGAGCGGGCTGTCGCCTTCTATGAAGCCGTCTTCGGCTACGAGATGTCTCAGCAGGACGTTGATGGTTACCGGATGGCCTTCTTTCCGCGAAGCGATGGAGCGCCCGGCGCCAGTGGTGCGCTTGCCAGTGGAGACGTCTACAAACCCTCAAAGGAAGGTGCGATCATCTACTTCGACGTGCCGGATATTGATGCCGTCCTCGGGCGCGCTCGGGCGCGAGGGGCTAAGGTGCTCTATGCAAAGAAGCACATCGGTGAGGCAGGCTACGTTGCCGAGATCGAAGACAGTGAGGGCAATCGCGTCGCGTTATCGCAGGTGGGGGACTGAAGAAACCCGCCTTCGGTCGGGCAGATCCTTACTCTTCGATTCCCCTTTCCACCCCTAGCAGACTCTGCCGCCAAAGTGTCCGGCCCCCCATACCCTCGCCGCCCAGGCGACAGAGGATGCAGCGCGGTGCATGTCTCCGTCGCAGTTGCTATACCCCTCCCATGATCGACGACCTCTACAGCGCCAGAATCCTGACCCTCGCGGCCAATATGCCGCTCGCGGGACGGCTGGCCGCGCCGCAGGGGTCGGCGGAGAAGGTGGCCAAGCTGTGCGGGAGCCGGATCGTTGTCGACGTCGATCTGGACGCGTCCGGCAAGGTCGCCGCCTTCGCCCAGGACGTCCAGGCTTGCGCCCTGGGCCAGGCTTCGGCGGCGGTGCTCGGCGCCAATGTCATCGGCGCCGGACTTGACGAAATCTCAACCGCGCGCGATCAGCTTGCGACGATGTTGAAGTCCGGCGGCCCCGCGCCCTCCGGACGGTTTGAGGATCTGGCCGTGCTGGCGCCCGTGAAGGACTATCCCGCGAGACACGCTTCGACGCTTCTGGCGTTCGAGGCCGCCGTCGCGGCTGTCCAACAGGCTTCCACACGAACTAGCGGCGCCGACGCGGCTTGATCGCGCGCGCTGGCGCGTCGATAAGCGCCGGGACTCGTTCACCCACCCTCGTGTCGGCATGACCCTCTACGAACGCAGCGTTACGCTGGCGCACCGCGCCTACAAGCTCACGCTGTCCCCGTGGATCGGACGCCAGTGCCGCTTTCTTCCGACCTGTTCGGACTATGCGCGCGAGGCCCTGATCACGCACGGACCGGTTCGCGGCGGCTGGCTCGCCACGAAACGTCTGTGCAGCTGCCATCCCTGGGGCCGCTCCGGATTCGATCCGGTGCCGCCACGAAAGTGCGAACCAGAACCATGATCGACCTGATTTTCCCCGACGGCTCCGTCCGTCAGTATCCGCAAGGCTCCAGCGGCCGCGACGTGGCCACGGCCATTTCGCCCTCGCTGGCCAAGCGCACGCTGCTGGTCCGTCTCGACGGCCAGCTGCTCGACTTCGACCGTCCTCTGCCCGGCGGCGGCAAGGTCGAGTTCGTCGACCGCAATGACCCCGATGCGCTCGACACCATCCGCCACGACACGGCCCACGTGCTCGCCGAAGCCGTGCAGGAGCTGTTCCCCGGCACGCAGGTGACGATCGGCCCGAACGTCGAGGACGGCTTCTACTACGACTTCGCGCGCGACGAGCCGTTCAGCACGGACGACTTCGCGGCCATCGAAAAGCGCATGGCCGAGATCGTCGACCGCGACGAGAAGATCGTCCGCGAGGTGTGGGAGCGCGACAAGGCTATCGCCCACTTCAAGGCCATCGGCGAGCAGTACAAGGCCGAGATCATCGAGGGCATCCCGGCCGACCAGGATGTGACGCTCTATCGCCAGGGGAACTGGGCCGACCTCTGCCGCGGCCCGCACCTGCCGTCGACGAAGCATGTCGGCAAGGCGTTCAAGCTGACGAAGCTGGCCGGCGCCTACTGGCGCGGCGACCAGGCCAACGCCCAGCTGCAGCGCATCTACGGCACGGCCTGGGCCACGCCGGAGGATCTCGCCGCCTACCTGCTGCGTGTCGAGGAGGCCGAGAAGCGCGACCACCGCAAGCTGGGCCGGGCGATGGACCTCTTCCACATGCAGGAAGAGGGCCGGGGGATGGTCTTCTGGCATCCCAAGGGCTGGCAGCTGTGGCGCACGCTGGAGGCCTACATGCGCCGCCGGCTCGACACGGCCGGCTACATCGAGGTCAAGACGCCCCAGGTGCTCGAGCGGACGTTCTGGGAGAACTCCGGCCACTGGGAGAAGTACCGGCCCAACATGTTCGTCTGCGAGACTGTCGAGGGCGAGACGCTCTCGCTCAAGCCGATGAACTGTCCCGGCCACGTGCAGATCTGGAATGTCGGCCAGCGCTCCTACAAGGAGCTGCCGATGCGCATGGCCGAGTTCGGCGCCTGTCACCGCTACGAGCCGTCCGGCGCCTTGCACGGCCTGATGCGGGTGCGCGCGTTTACCCAGGATGACGCCCACATCTTCTGCCGCGAGGACCAGATCGTCGACGAGACGGAACGGTTCATCCGGCTGACGAAGATGATCCACGCCGACCTCGGCATGGAGACCAAATACATCGCGCTCGCCACGCGGCCGGAGAACCGCGCCGGGTCGGACGAGTTCTGGGACCGGGCCGAAGGCATGCTGGCGGAAGCCGCGCGTCTCGCCGGCGTCACGCCGGTGATCGCCGAGGGTGACGGCGCCTTCTATGCGCCCAAGCTCGATTTCATCGTCCAGGACGCCATCGGCCGGGAGTGGACCTGCGGCACGCTGCAGCTCGACTATGTGCTGCCCGAGCGGCTCGGCGCCGAATACATCGCCGAGGACGGCTCCAAGCAGCGGCCGGTGATGCTGCACCGGGCGATCCTCGGCTCGTTCGAGCGGTTCATCGGCATCATGATCGAGAACTACGCCGGCCGCTTCCCGATGTGGCTGTCGCCGGTCCAGGCCGTGGTCACGACCATCGTCTCGGAGGCCGATGACTACGCCAATGCGGTGGCCGCGAAGTTCCGCGCGGCCGGTCTGCGGGTCGAGACCGATCTGCGCAACGAGAAGGTCGGCTACAAGATCCGCGAGCACAGCGTCGCAAAGGTGCCGGCCATCGCCGTCGTCGGTCGCAAGGAGGCCGAGGACGGCACGGTCGCCATTCGCCGCCTCGGCTCCCAGGACCAGACGGTGGTGTCGGTGGAAGAGGCGATCCGCATCCTGACCGAGGAAGCCACGCCGCCGGATCTGCGGTGATTCAGCGGGGACATGCACTTCAGTGCATGTCCCATCCTGGTTTGGGCTTGACCCCCGCACCCCAGACGGCACGCTACCCCGGCGCGAGTCCCGATCGAATCGCGCCAGGAGGAACGCAGACTCCGATGCCCAGTTTCACGGCCGCCGACGGCGTCTCGATCGCCTACGACGACACCGGTGGTGGTGGCGCGCCGCTCCTGCTGATCCACGGCTTCTCGTCCAACCGTCAGGAAGCCTGGAAGCGCACCGGCTGGTACGCCTCGATCGCCCAGCGCGGCCAGCGGCTGGTTGCGCTTGATCTGCGCGGTCATGGCGAAAGCGGCAAGCCGCACGACCCCGCGGCCTACGGGCGCGACATCCTGCTGGGCGACATCACGGGCCTGCTCGATCATCTGGGCGTCGAATGGGCGAATGTGTTCGGTTACTCGATGGGCGCGCGACTGGCGCTGTCGATGGCGATCCAGGAGCGCGAGCGCGTCGGCTACCTCATCCTTGGCGGCGTGGGCGGCGCCCTGTTCGATCCGCCCCCGCCGGGCGATCCGATGGCGCTCGCCATGGAGGCCGACAGTCCGGATGCCATCACCGAGCCGATGCTCAGGAGCTTCCGCCATTTCGCCGACGAACAGGGCGAGGACCGCCTGGCCCTGGCCGCCTTCACGCGGGCGCGGGGGGAGGGTGTGACGCGTGAGGAGGTCGCCACAATCGGCGCGCCGACCCTGGTGGTCGCCGGGTCGCGCGACGAACTCGCCGGCGACCCGCACGGCCTGGCCGACCTGATCCCGGGCGCCAAGGCGGTCAGCCTGATGGGCTGCGACCACTTCAACGCCATTCCTCACGGACTGCTCAAGGCGACCGTCTTCGATTTCCTCGACGGGTATCTGGACGAGGGGTTGGGGTAGAAGTGGACATGTACCGACGGTACGTGTCCCCCAATCGAGCTCCTGCAGGGTTAGGGGACACGTACCTTCGGTACATGTCCCCGGCCACTACCGCCCCATCAGATACGGCCCGCCCTTTTCCAGGCCCGCCTGCCAGGCCGGGCGGGCGTGGATGCGCTCGATCCAGGCGGACATGTTGGGATAGGCGCCGAGCTTGCCGAAGGCCTTCAGAACCTCGGGCACGAAGCTCATCTGGGCGTCCGCGCCGGTGGGGCCGTCGCCGATCAGCCAGTCGCGACCTTCGAGGGCGGACTCGACATAGGACATGTGGTTGGCAATCTCGCTCTCGATGCGCGGATGCAGCGGCGCGCCGGCTTCGCCGAGGCGCATTACATACATGCTGAGCATCAGCGGCAGCATCGCGCTGCCCTCGCCGTAGTGAAGCCACTGCAGATAGGCCTCGTGGTCGGCCGTGCCGGTCGCTGGGGCCATGCGGCCGCCGCCATGCTTGCGGATGATGTAGTCAATGATCGCGCCCGACTCGATGACCGTCTGGTCGCCATCGGTGATGACCGGCGACTTGCCCAGCGGATGAACCGCCCTGAGTTCGGGGGGCGCCAGCCGGGTCGTCGCGTCGCGGCTGTAGAGCTTGATCTCGTAGGGCGCGCCCAGCTCCTCCAGCAGCCAGAGGATGCGCTGCGAGCGCGATTCATTGAGGTGGTGGACGGTGAGCACAGCGATTCCCCGGGAAAATGGTTCAACCTCCAACATAGGCCTCGCCTTCCGGCTGGCAAATTCTACCTTTGGCCGGGCCGATTGTTTGCGGGTGCGAAATCCATATAGTGCGCCGCAACAAATTTCGGGGAGAACGAACCCATGAGCGCCACCGCTGTCGAGACCCTGCCTGACGATCTCGTCCTGCCCGGGCTGACCGTCCTGCTGCAGCAGGCGGCCGATGCCGCCCTCGCCTTCGTGGCGGACGCGAAGGCCGGCGTGAAGGCGAAGGTCTCCGCCGGAGGCAAGATCGACCGCGTGCTGGCGGACGTCGAGCAACACGCTGTCCACGGTTTCGGCTGGTACGCCAGCTATGCGGAACTGCTGAACCAGGTCGCCGGCTGGGCCGCGCGGCTCGAGGCTGAAGGCGCGTTCGGCGAGACCGAGGCCCTGCTGGCCCAGCTGCTGTTCGCCGAATACTGCACCCAGCTGGTCGGCGGCATCGCGATGAACCAGGGCGAGACGGTTCGCCCGGCGGACCTGACCGCCAGCCGCGATGTCATGAACCGCCTGTTCGACCCGGCGCTGGTCCAGCTGATGACCCAGGGTGGCGGCCAGGCCGTCAAGACCCGGCTGGCCGATCTCGTCGCGGCTGCGCGCGGCAAGGCGACGGTCGAGAAGACCGGCCTGGACGAAACCTTCGAGATGATCCGCGACCAGTTCCACAGCTTCGCCGAGGAGAAGGTCGTGCCCTTCGCGCACGGCTGGCACCTGCGCGACGAATTGATCCCGATGGAGCTGGTGAAGGAGCTGGGCGACCTCGGCGTGTTCGGCCTGACCATCCCGGAAGAGTATGACGGCGCGGGCCTCGGCAAGACCGCCATGTGCGTGGTGTCCGAGGAACTGAGCCGCGCCTGGATCGGCGTCGGCTCGCTGGCCACCCGCTCGGAGATCGCCGCGGAGCTGATCCTGACGGGCGGGACTGCGGACCAGAAGGCCGAATGGCTGCCGAAGATCGCCTCGGCCGAAATTCTGCCGACCGCCGTCTTCACCGAACCCAACACCGGCTCGGACCTCGGCAGCCTGCGCACCCGCGCCGTTCGTGACGGCGAGCAGTATGTGATCACCGGGAACAAGACCTGGATCACTCATGCGGCGCGCGCCGATGTGATGACCCTGCTGGTCCGCACCGATCCGGACACGTCCGACTACCGCGGCCTGTCGATGCTGCTGGCGCCCAAGCTGCGCGGCGACGACGCCACGCCCTTCCCGACCGACGGCATGAACGGCGGCGAGATCGGGGTGATCGGCTATCGGGGGATGAAGGAATACGAGATCGGCTTCGACGGCTTCACGGTTCCGGCCGCGAACCTGCTGGGCGGGGTCGAGGGGCAGGGCTTCAAGCAGCTGATGGCGACCTTCGAGAGCGCCCGTATCCAGACGGCCGCCCGGGCCGTCGGCGTGGCGCAGCGTGCGCTGGAGCTCGGCCTGAACTATGCGCTCGATCGCAAGCAGTTCGGCGGACCGATCTTCGGCTTCCCGCGTGTGGCCAACAAGCTGGCCATCATGGCCGCCGAGATCATGGCCGTGCGCCAGCTGACCTATTTCGCGGCGCGCCAGAAGGACGAAGGCAAGCGCTGTGACCTGGAAGCCGGCATGGCCAAGCTGATCGCCGCGCGCGTCGCCTGGTCGGCGGCCGACAATGCGCTGCAGATCCATGGCGGCAACGGGTTTGCGATGGAGTACGAGATCAGCCGCGTGCTGGCCGACGCCCGGATCCTGAACATCTTCGAAGGCGCCGGCGAGATCCAGGCCCAGGTCATCGCCCGCCGCCTGCTGGAAGACGCCAACTAGGGCGCTAGGGGCGCAGCCCGCCGAGGATCAGGGCCACCTGCCGCTCCATGATCGCGGTCATCGCGGCGGCGTCCGCGCGGCTCTGGGCCGCCAGGCGGTAGTTCCAGGCGTAAGCGGCCATCAGCGTGTCGAGCACCAGGTCCAGGTCGGTGTCGGGCCGCACCTCCCCGCGCTCGACCGCCTCGGCCATCAGGTCGATAAGCATGGTCTTGAAGCGGGTGTTGCGACCATAGGGGATCGTCGTCGCCTCCAGCGTGGGGCTGAACGAGGCGGCGATATGGGCGAGGAACAGCTTCACCCGCCGGCATTCGAAATCGTAGTGGATGGCGAAGACCGAGCTGATCCGGTCCGCGACCGAGCCGCGAAGGTGACGGGCCACGCGCTCAAGCTCGCTGTAGAGCGCATCGACACGGTCTTCCATCACCTGGCTCAGGACGTCGGATTTCGAGGCGAAGGTCGTGAAGACGCTGCCTACGGAAACGCCCGCCCGCTCTGCGATGGCGCGGATGGTCGTCTCGTCGTAGCCGATCTCATTGAACAGATCGCGCGCCGCCTCGAGAACCTTGCGGCGCGTGCCCTGCTTCTGCGTTGCGCGAGCGCTTGCCAATCCGTCCCCCCCGGGAAGCCGCGTTCCTGGACCGGAACGCCGCGAACACACCCTGACTAGGCCTTGACGGCCGCCAGCACCAAATCGATCCGTTCCGCCAGACGCCCGGTCTGACCCTCCGTCGACAGCCCTTCGAAGGCCGCCGGGCGGTAACCAGCCAGAAAAAGATCCCAGACAACGTCGGCTACCAGACTCAGATCGAAGCGCTGTGACAGTTCTCCGCGGTCGACGCCGCGCTCGAGCGCTTCGGTGACCAGGGCGCGGACCGGGCGCATGGTCTCGCGACGCAGTTGCTCGGCCTCCGGCGTGCGCGTCCAGGACGCGGCCAGGGCCGCCTGGATCAGCGGAAGCTGGGCGGCGTGCATCCGGTAGGCGACGCCGAACATTGCCACGAGCGCCTCGCGGGCGGACGGGGCCGTGGTCGCCGCGTCCTGCATCGGATCGACAAGCGCGGCGAAATCTTCGGACAGGATGGCGTCGAACAGCTCGGGCTTGTCGGTGAAACTGGCGAAAACGGCGCCGGTCGACATGCCGGCAGCGCGGGCGATGTCACGAATCGTCGCGCCTTCGTAGCCGCGCTCGATGAACATCTCGCGGGCAGCCTGCAGGACCTTTTCACGGGTCTGCTGCTTGGCCATGGCGCGGCGGGTGAGCTTCTGCGGCCGCAGGGACGGCACATGCATACGCATCGGAATATGGTTCATCGGACCGCCTCCAAACGGGCCAGCGCAGCTTCCGCGCGCTTCTCGAATTCATCGCAGTACTCGTCGACGACCTTCTGCAGGACGTCGGCATATCGGCGCGCCAGATCGCGGCCGTCCTGCGCGGCGTCGCGCAGGTCCATGATCAACTGCCGGACCTCGGCAATGGTTTCATCTCGTTCCGCGGCCTGGACGGCGGCGGCGGCTTGGGGCAGGCCCATGGCATCTCCGTCTCGTCCTCCCCGTTGGTTGGAATCTCGAACGCGACCCACGGTGAGGAGTTGATCGCGTTCGCTGAACATGCTCAGCGACTAAAGGGATGCGGGAGCTACAGCGAACCGCGTTACAGGTCAAACCCTAATTGTGCGGCCAGAATTGGTCGAAAACAGCCTAAGATACCGGCAACCCCGTTCGGGCATCGCCGAGATGTGACAAAATCGCCCGATGAACGCGATCGGCGAACTTCGGATGCGACCGATTGTCGCCGGGCCGGTGGTCGGGTGGGGTCAGCCGCGCTAGATTGACGGTCATGAGCACAATCTTCGACATTCTGATCCCGGTTTCGCTGGCTGCGGTGCTGCTGGCGCTACTGGCCGGCCTCTATGCCCTCTATCGCGGCGGCGATTTCGGCCGGTCCTACTCCAACAAGCTGATGCGACTGCGGGTGCTGCTGCAGTTCATCGCCATTCTGGTGCTGGTTGCGGCGCTGTGGTGGCGGACGAGCCACGCGGGCTGACGGCGGTGGTCACGCTCAACCGCATCTACACCCGCACGGGTGATGACGGCACGACCCGCCTCGCCACGGGCGAGCCGGTCGCGAAAGACAGCTTGCGCGTGGAGGCCTATGGCGGCGTCGACGAGACCAACGCCTGTCTTGGTCTGGTCAGGCTGCACACGGCCGCCGACGCGATCCTCGACCCGATCCTCGCGCGTATCCAGAATGACCTGTTCGACCTGGGCGCCGATCTGGCCACCCCCGATCGCGGAAAGCCCGTCGAATGGGAGCCGCTGCGGGTCCTGCAGTCCCAGGTCGACCGTCTGGAAACCGAGATTGATCGGCTCAATGACGAACTGTCAGACCTGACTTCGTTCGTGCTGCCGGGCGGGACGCCTGCGGCGGCCGCCCTGCATCAGGCGCGAACGGTCTGTCGACGCGCCGAGAGGGCCTGCGTGGCGCTCGCCGCCGCCCCGGATGAGCCGGTCAGCGCGGCGGCGGTCAAATACCTGAACCGCCTGTCGGATCTGCTGTTCGTTGCCGGCCGGTGGGCCAACGACAAGGGCGCCGGCGACGTGCTCTGGGTCCCCGGCGCGAATCGGTAGCGCCCGAGCGCGACGTCTATTTCTTTTCGAGGGTGGCGGCGGCCGGAGCGGCGGTCCCGGCGGCGGGCGCCGCTTTCGGCGCCGGCGTGGCGACCTTCGCCACCGGCGCGGGCGCCGTCTCGCCGGTCGGATAGGCTTCACGGTCGCGCTGGACCTGCAGGGCGGCCTGCTTCTCCGACCATTCCTTGCGACTCATCCCCACGGGGCGGCCCGTAAGGCTCGGTACATAGAGCGGTGTGGCGCAGACCCGGCCCTTGCGGTCCCACCATGCGCCGCGATCGTCACACTTCTGCGCCGGCCAGACGTAGAAGATCTGGTAGGCCCAGATCCCTGCCGTGCCGAGGGCGAAAAGGAAGAGGAAGAACAGCTTGAGGCGGGTGATCGTCAGGTTCATGGCGCGCGGTCTACAGGAATCGCCCGGGAACGGCAATTTGACGGCGCCGGATTGACCCCTACGTAAACTTGCATTGCGTGGCGGAGTCGTTATCAGCCTTCCCCGCGCAAATTTTTCGCAACGCAACAAACACGGGCGGACAAACCCATGAAGGTGCTGGTCCCGGTCAAACGGGTTATCGATTACAACGTGAAGGCTCGGGTGAAGCCCGACCAGTCGGGCGTGGACCTGGCCAACGTCAAGATGTCCATGAATCCCTTCTGCGAGATCGCGGTCGAAGAGGCCGTCCGTCTCAAGGAAAAGGGCGTGGCCACCGAGGTCATCGCCGTCTCCGTCGGCCCGACCCAGGCTCAGGAAACCATCCGCACCGCGCTGGCCATGGGCGCCGACCGGGGCATCCTGATCCAGTCGGACGTCGATGTTGAACCGCTGGCCGTCGCCAAGCTCCTCGCCGCTGTGGCGAAGGAAGAGGGCGTCGACGTGGTGCTGATGGGCAAGCAGGCCATCGACGGCGACAACAACGCCGTCGGCCAGATGCTCTCGCAGCTGCTCGGCTGGCCGCAGGCCAGCTTCGCCTCCAAGGTCGAGATCGCCGGCGGCAAGGCCACGGTGACCCGTGAAGTCGACGGCGGCCTGCAGGTGCTCGAAGTCGCCCTGCCGGCCGTGATCACCGCCGACCTGCGCCTCAACGAGCCGCGCTACGCTTCGCTGCCGAACATCATGAAGGCGAAGAAGAAGGAAATCGCGGTCAAGGCGACCGGCGACTACGGCGTCGACGTCGCCCCGCGCCTGAAGGTGCTGAAGGTGACCGAGCCCGCCAAGCGCTCGGCCGGCATCAAGGTCGAGACCGCCGCTGATCTGGTCAGCAAACTCAAGACTGAAGCGGGGGTCCTCTGATGGCCGTTCTCGTCGTCGCCGACAGCGACAACGCGCACCTGCGCGACACCACCCACAAGACCGTCACCGCCGCCCTGCAGATGTCGGGCGACGTCGACGTTCTGGTCCTTGGCCAGGGCGCTGACGCCGTGGCCGCCGCCGCCGGCAAGATCGCCGGCGTGCGCAAGGTCATCCTGGCCGAGGGCGCGGATGTTGGTCATGGCGTGGCCGAAGCCATCAGCGCGACCATCGTCGGTCTGATGGGCGGCTATGACGCCCTGCTCGTGCCGGCCACCTCGGCGGGCAAGAACTTCGCGCCGCGCGTGGCCGCCAGCCTCGACGCCTCGCCGATCTCCGACGTCGTCGAAGTGGTGTCCAGCGACACCTTCGTGCGCCCGATCTACGCCGGCAACGCGCTGGAGACTGTCCAGACGGGCGACGCCAAGAAGGTCCTGACGGTTCGCCCGACGGCCTTCAAGGCCGCCGAAGAGGGCGGCTCGGCCTCCGTCGAGAAGACCGCCGCCGCCTCGGCGACCGGCACGAAGTTCGTTTCGGAAGAGATGGTCAAGTCGGACCGTCCCGAGCTGACCGCCGCCAAGATCGTCGTTTCCGGCGGTCGCGCCATGGGCTCCGCCGAGGAGTTCCAGCGGGTCATCGAGCCGCTGGCCGACAAGCTGGGCGCCGCCGTGGGCGCCTCGCGCGCCGCCGTCGACGCCGGCTACGCCCCCAACGACTACCAGGTCGGCCAGACCGGCAAGGTCGTCGCCCCGGCGCTCTACATCGCCATCGGCATCTCGGGCGCCATCCAGCACCTGGCCGGCATGAAGGACTCCAAGGTGATCGTCGCGATCAACAAGGACGCCGACGCGCCGATCTTCCAGGTCGCCGACTACGGCCTGGTCGCCGACTACAAGACCGCCGTGCCGGAGCTGATGGCCGCGCTGGGCTAATGATCCCGGGGACATGTCCCCGGTAGATGGAAAGGCCCGGAGCTTGCGCTCCGGGCCTTTTTCCTTGTCCGTCTGCCCCTCTCCGCTGCATCGCAGCAAAGGCCTTGGCGGTCGTCAGGACTCTCGTGCTAGAACGCGGTCACAAAAGTTTGCTGCGCGGACCTCCCCGGATTCACCGCGCCGACGTCAAGGGCGAGACTTCATGGCGGATATCAAGTCGGTCGGCGTCATCGGCGCCGGTCAGATGGGATCGGGCATCGCGCACGTCTGCGCGCTCGCCGGCTACGACGTATTCCTGAACGACCTCGATGGCGACCGGATCACCGCCGGGATCAGCCGGATCGAGCACAACATGGCCCGTCAGGTGGGCCGCGGCCTGATCGACGACGCCGCGATGAAGGCTGCTCTGGCTCGCATCAGGCCCGCGTCGCTCGAAGTGGTCGCCGGAACGGACATCGCCATCGAGGCGGCGACCGAGAACGAAGACACCAAGAAGGCCATCTTCCGCTCGCTGCTGCCGCACCTGGGCGCGAACACGCTGCTGGCGTCCAACACCTCGTCGATCTCGATCACCCGACTGGCCTCGACCACCGACCGGCCCGAACGGTTCATCGGCCTGCACTTCATGAACCCCGTGCCGCTGATGAAGCTGGTCGAGGTGATCCGCGGCATCGCCACCGACATCGCCACCTACGAGACGGCGGTGACCTTCGCCCAGTCGCTGGGCAAGACCACCACCAATGCCGAGGATTTCCCCGCCTTCATCGTCAACCGCGTGCTGGTGCCGATGATCAACGAGGCGATCTACACCCTCTACGAGGGCGTCGGCACGGTGGAGTCGATCGACACCGCCATGAAGCTCGGCGCCAACCATCCGATGGGCCCGCTTGAGCTGGGCGACTTCATTGGCCTCGATACCGTCCTGTCGATCATGAATGTGCTGCACGAGGGTCTGGCGGACAGCAAATACCGCCCTTGCCCGCTGCTGGTGAAGTACGTCGAGGCCGGCTGGCTGGGCAAGAAGGTCGGCCGCGGCTTCTACGACTACCGCGGGGATGTGCCGGTCCCGACCCGCTAGGCCGGCGACCTTCGGCGAACGAAGTTCGCCGACCCCTCTGGACAGCCTGTTTCCGATCAGGAAGGTTTGCCTCGCGAGATCGCGGGGGAACCGATGAGCATGACATCAGACCGTCTCACGCCGGTGGCCGCGGCCGATCGGCATCTGCAGCTCGACGTGCTTCGGGGCCTTGGCGTCATGGGCATCCTGGCGGTCAACATCGCCGCCTTTGCCCTGCCGTTCGAGGCGTTCATGGCGCCAAAGCTCTCGCCGCACGGCTTCGACGCCGACGCCCAGACGGCCTGGTGGACGGTGCGGACCTTCTTCGAGTTCAAGTTCGTCACGCTGTTCTCGATGCTGTTCGGGGTCTCGCTGTTCCTGATCGGCGGCGAGCGCAGCGATCTGGCCAGGGGCGCGCTTCTGCGCAGACGGCTGTTCTGGCTTGCGGTGTTCGGCCTGATCCACGGCCTGGCCGTCTGGTACGGCGACATCCTGCTGCTCTACGCCTGGGCCGGATTGTTCATGATGCTGGCGCGGTCCTGGTCGGCCCGGCGCCTGTTCTGGACGGGCCTGACGATCGTGCTGCTGGGATCGCTGATCGCGGTCGGGCCGATGATCGCGCTCGAATACGCGCCTGCCACGGTTCAGAAGGACGTTCAGACCAGCATGCTGGCCGGATCCACGGCAGAGTCGGCGCGGGCCGCAGTGGAGGCGATGCGCTCGGGTCTGCTGCCGGCGATGAAGGAGAACTTCAACGGCTGGCTGTTTGTCCAGGCGTCCAGCGCGTTCATGTTCGTGTTCCGCACGGTCGCCCTGATGATGATCGGCCTGTCGCTGTTCAAATGGGGCTTCCTGATCGGCAAGTCGCCGGTCTGGGTCTATCTGCTCTCGGTGGCCGCCGGCGCCGCGAGCCTCTGGGCGGTTGGGACCTCGGCCCAGGCGATCCTGGCCAACGGCTACGCGTTTCCGCAGAGCTACGGTCGCTATGCGGCGGCCAATGAGTTCCTCAGTCTGGTGATCTCGCTGGGCTACGCCTCGACCCTGATCCTGCTGATCAAGCTGGCCGTCATGCGGTCCCTGCTCAGGCCTCTGGCGGCCGTGGGGCAGATGGCCTTCACCAACTACCTGACGCAGTCGTTGATCCTGACGACGATCTTCTGGAGCGGGCGGGGCCTGGGCCTGTTCGGCGCGTTCGACCGCGATACGCTGTGGCTGTTCGTGTTCGGCGTCTGGGCGCTGCAACTGGTCTGGTCGCCGCTCTGGCTGTCCCGCTTCCGTATGGGCCCGCTGGAATGGGTCTGGCGCCGTCTGACCTACGGCAAGGGGCTGGCGGCGAAAGCCGCCTAACCCCAGCCGAGGGCCAGCGCGCCGCGGTAGGTCGCCAGCGCCGCCAGATAGGCCAGGGCGAACATGTAGACGAACATCACAGTCGGCCAGGTCCAGCCGTTGGTCTCGCGCTTGACCACGCCCAGCGTCGCCACGCACTGCGGCGCGAAGACGTACCAGGCGAGGAACGACAGGCCGGTGGCCAGCGACCATTGGCTGGCCACGATCTGGGTGAGCACCGCGCCGCCCGCGCCGTCGACATCGCCGACGGCGTAGATCGTGCCCAGCGTCGCCACTGCGACCTCGCGGGCCGCCATGCCGGGGATCAGGGCGATCGACATCTGCCAGTTGAAACCGATCGGGGCCAGCAGCGGCTGGATGAAGTGGCCGATCATGCCGGCAAAGCTGTAGTCGATGGCCGGTCCCGTCGCGCCCTCGGGCGGGTAGGGAAAGGTCGAGAGGGCCCAGACCAGGATCATCAGCGGCAGAATGATGCGGCCGGCGCGGTTCAGGAAGATGACCACCCGCTGCCACAGGTTCAGCAGCACATTGCGCACTTCGGGCGCCTTGTAGGTCGGCAACTCCATCAAGAACGGCTCCGACGCCGTGCGCCAGAAGACCCTGCGGATGATGAAGGCGACGACCAGCCCGGAGACCAGGCCTGCGCCGTAAAGCCCGAACATCACCAGGCCCTGCAGGTTGATGAAGCCCCAGACCGTGCGGTTCGGGATCAGGGCCGAGATGATCAGGGTGTAGACCGGAAGGCGCGCCGAGCAGGTCATCAGCGGCGCGATCAGGATCGTCGTCAGCCGGTCGTGCTTCTGGTCGATCACCCGCGCGGACATGATGCCCGGGATGGCGCAGGCGTGGCTCGACAGCAGCGGAATGAAGGCCCGGCCGTGCAGGCCCGCCACGCCCATCAGCCTGTCGAGCAGGAAGGCCGCGCGGGCCATGTAGCCGGAGTCCTCCAGCAGGAGGATAAAGAAGAACACGATGATGATCTGCGGCAGGAAGACCAGCACACTGCCGACGCCCGCGATCAGACCATCGACCAGCAGGCTGCGCAGCAGGTCATGGGTGACGACCCGGCCGACCAGATCGCCCAGAAGCACGAAGCCTGCGTCGATCAGATCCGCCACGGGCGTGGCCCAGCTGAACACCGCCTGGAAGATGACGAACATGATCGCCGACAGGATCACCAGCCCGGCCACCGGCTGCAGCAGGACGTGATCGATCCGCGAGGTCAGGGTGTCGGGCCGCTCCGGCGCGCGGACGCAGGCGCGCATGATCCGTTGCGCCTCGCTGTGCGCATGGCGGATCTCTTCGGCGGACGGTTCATGCCAGACATTCTCGCCCGCAGGCATGGAGCCGGCGAGCGCCTCGGCCTGGACGACCAGATCCTCGATGCCGCGCTTGCGGGTCGCGACTGTGGTGACGATCGGGGCGCCGATCTCGCGTGACAGACCTTCCAGGTCGATCCGCAGACCCTGACGCTGGGCGATGTCGAACATGTTGAGCGCCAGCACGAACGGGCGACCCACCTGCTTCAGTTCCAGCGCCAGCCGCAGGACCAGCCGCAGGTTGGTCGCGTCGGCGACGCAGACGATCACGTCGGGCGGGGTCTCGCCCGCCAGCCTGCCGAGCACCGCATCGCGGGTCACCGCCTCGTCCGGGCTGCGGGCCCGCAGGGAATAGGTGCCCGGCAGATCGACCACATGGATGACCCGGCCGGAGGGGCTGGTCAGCACGCCTTCCTTCCGCTCGACGGTCACGCCGGCGTAGTTGGCGACCTTCTGGCGGCTGCCGGTCAGGGCGTTGAACAGGGCGGTCTTGCCGGTGTTGGGGTTGCCCACCAGCGCCAGGTGCGTCGGGGCGAGCGAGGAGTCGGTCAAGCGTCGGCCCGTGAATCGTAGGACATCAGGATGGCGGCGGCCTCCCGCCGGCGAATGGCCACGCGCATGTCGTCGAGCTTCACGGCGATCGGGTCGCGGCCGAACAGGCCCTCCTCGAGCACCTCGATCCGGGCGCCCTCGACGAAGCCGAGTTCCAGCAGGCGGCGCTCGAGCTCTTCCGCCGGCAGGGCGCCGTCAAAGGCCGAGACCCGCGTGATCACGCCGCGCGCGCCGACCCTGGCGATGCTCAGCAGGCCCGTGTCGGCAGGCGCGACGGCGGCGTCAGGAAGGGCGGCTTCAGACATGCGGTTTCCGGAGGTGATTGCGAACGATTATCATTCGGCAATGCCCCTGTCGATGCTGCTGAATCGGCTGTGGACGGCAGTGCGGCGTTAATACCTTGGACACCATGATGCGCAGCACGGGATACTCTCAAACGATTCGTGCAGGCGGGACCATGCGAAGGCTTACCCTTGCGCTGCTCTGCGGCGCCTACCTCTGTCTCTCCCTGATCGTTGCGCTGGGCATCTGGCGCAACGGTGGCGGATGGGGTGCGGGCGTCGCGGCTCTGGTCGGGGGCCTCGCCCTGGCGTTCGCCTTCCACTCGTTGATCGACGCGGCGATCCAGACGGCGCGGATGAAGGACGACCTCGGCAACATCCGCGAGGCCCACCTGATCCTTGCCCGGCAGATCGAGAAGATCGACAGTCGCCTCAACGAGGTGGTCGACACCGTAACCACCGACGCCCTGCGCCGCTCCGAGGAACTGACCAGCGAGGTTCACTCGCTCGAGGATGCCGTCCAGCGGATGGCCGAGCAGATGGAGGCGCAGCTTTCCAGCCGCGTCGCCGCCGCCCCGCCGGGCGCGCTGGGCCGCGGCCCGCAGTCGGTCGCCCTCCTCGACACCGTCAAGGACGCCCTGGCCGGCAACCGCGTCGACCTCTACCTTCAGCCGGTCGTCTCGCTGCCGCAGCGCCGCACCGTCTTCTACGAGAGCTTCTCGCGCCTGCGCGACGATACGGGCCGGGTCATGATGCCCGCCGAGTATCTGTCGGTGGCGGAGCCGGAAGGTCTGGTGGCGGCGATCGACAACCTGCTGCTGTTCCGCTGCGTGCAGATCGTGCGCCGGCTGGCCAAGCAGGACCGCAAGATCGGCATCTTCTGCAACATCTCGCTGGCCAGCCTGTCGGACGAGACCTTCTTCCCGCAGTTCCTCGACTTCCTGTCGGCCAACAAGGACATGGCCGGCGCCCTGATCTTCGAACTGGGCCAGGCGGCGTTCGAGCGGCGCGGCGCGGTCGAGGCCCGGCACATGGCCCGGCTGGCCGACCTCGGCTTCCGCTTCAGCCTCGACAAGGTCATGGACCTGGACCTGGACTTCCAGGACCTGGCGCGGTCGGACGTGAAGTTCATCAAGGTCGGCGCGCAGCTGCTGCTCGACCAGCTGGAAGAGTCGGAAGGCCGGCTGGTCATCCGCTCGCTGCCGGACCTGCATGCCTCGGACTTCGCCCGGCTCACCCGCCGCTACGGCATCGAGGTGATCATCGAGAAGGTCGAGAGCGAGCGGCAGGTGGTCGACATCCTCGAGCTCGACATGGCCTTCGGCCAGGGCCACCTGTTCGGCGAACCCCGCGCGATCCGCGATGCCGTGCTGGCCGAGGCCGATCCCCCCGCCGACTTCATGCGCACCACCCTGCGTCGCGCGTCGGGCTGGTAGCCGCCGGAAGGCCGGCCTTGCTCCCCGCCGCAGGCGCCCATAGCGTGGGCGGACGGTTGAAGGGGATTTCTGGATGCGACTGTTTGCAGCGGCGGGCCTTGCGCTCGCGCTCATGTTCTCGACGGCGGCCGAGGCGCGTCCGTTCACGGCGAAGGATCTCGCCACACAGGATCGCGTCGGCGACCCCAACATTTCCCCCGACGGCCGGTGGCTCGCCTATGCCGTCCGCAGCACCGACTGGGACGGCAACAAGGGCGTCCAGGCCCTCTGGCTGCTGGATCGCAAGACCGCCGGCGCCGCCCCGGTCGCGCTGCTGAAGGACGAGAAGGCCCCGCCCGCGCCCGCCTGGTCGGCCGACGGCAAGTGGCTCTATGTGCTGTCCTCGAAGTCCGGTTCCCGCCAGGTCTGGCGCATGGCCGCCGACGGCTCCTCCCGCGTCCAGATCACCAGCCTGCCGCTCGATGTCGGCTTCTTCCGCGTCTCGGCCGACGGCCGGGTGCTGGTGGTCGGGCTCGACGTCTATCCCGACTGCGCTGATCTCGCCTGCACCAAGACCCGCGCGGATGCCGCCGAAAAGCTGAAGGCCAGCGGCAAGTCCTTTGTGGGCGGCGCGCTGCCGCGCAATTTCGACAAGTACGAGGACGATCTCTTCACCGGTCTGTTCAGCATCCGGCTGGACGGGATCGGCGCGCCGATGGAGGCCACGCCCCTGACCGGCGGCCTCAAGGCCGATATCGACGGCGAGCAGCTGACCCTCAGCCGCGATGGCAAGTCCATCTGGTTCGCCGCCCTGCCGGCCGGCGTCTCCCCCGGCACGGGCCCGATCTCAAGCCTCTACGTCGTCCCGGCCGATGGTTCGGCGAAGCCGACGCGGCTGGCCCCGTCGGCCGCCACCACCGACAGCCGCCCCGTCCTGTCGCCTGACGGCAAGTCGCTCGCCTATGTCGCGGAAAGCGGCCCGGTGATGATCGCCCAGCGCTCCGCGCTGATGGTCCGCGATCTGAAGACCGGCGCCACACGAGAGGTCGCCCCCGATCTCGATGTCAGCGCCAACACCCTGGCCTGGTCGCTGGACGGCAAGGCGCTGCTGCTGACGAGCCAGTCCCTGGGCCAGGTGAAGCTGCTCTCCGTCGCCGTCGCCGACGGCAAGGCGACCACGATCGTCGGCGACGGCACGGTCGCCGCTTTCGACCAGGCGCCCGGCGTGATCGTCTATCAGCGTGAATCCCTCACCTCGCCCGGCCAGATCTATGACATCGCCGGCGCCGCCGCGCCGCGGCAGCTGACCAGCATCGCCGCCACCCCGATGGCCGAGACGCCGATGTCGGAGGCCGAGCAGTTCAGCTTTGCCGGCTGGAACGGCGAGACCGTCCACGGCTACGTCGTCAAGCCGACCGGCTGGCAGCCGGGCAAGACCTATCCCGTCGCCTTCCTGATCCACGGCGGGCCGCACGGCAGCTTCGGCAACGCCTGGTCCTATCGCTGGAACCCGCAGGTCTGGGCCGGCATGGGCTACGCAGTGGTGATGATCGATTTCCACGGCTCGACCGGCTACGGCACGGCTTTCGCCCAGTCGATCGTCGGCCACTGGGGTGATCGCCCGCTGGAAGACCTGCAGAAGGGCTGGACCGCCGCGCTCGGCAAGTACAGCTGGCTCGACAGCAGCCGGGCCTGCGCGCTGGGCGGCTCCTACGGCGGCTACATGGTCGCCTGGATTGCCAGCCAGTGGCAGTCGCCGTGGAAGTGCCTGGTCAATCACGCCGGCCTGTTCGACACCCGCAGCATGGCCTACGCCACCGACATCCCAAACTTCTCTGAAGAGCAGTACGGCGTTCCCTGGACCGATCCACAGGCGGTCGACCGGTTCAATCCGGTGGTCCATGTGAAGGACTGGAAGACGCCGATGCTGGTGATCCACGGCGCCCGCGATTACCGCGTGCCGCTCGACCAGGGCATTGGCGCCTACACCGCCAACCAGCGGCTCGGCGTGCCGACCGAGTTCCTCTACTTCCCGGACGAGAACCACTGGGTGCTCAAGCCGCAGAACTCCGTCCAGTGGTACGCGTCGGTCGAGGCCTGGATGAAGCGGTGGACGGGGGAAGATTAGGCGATCCTCCCCGCTTGCCGGGAGGGGAACCATGCGGAGCGTGGTGAAGGGGCGGCGCCTCGGCGTCCGCTTTGAGCTTCGATAGCGAACTTCAACGCCCGCGCTGCCTCTCCACCGCCGTCCCGGCGGTCCCCCTCCCCACGCGTGGGGAGGATCGTGTCTGTGATTGACGCTCCGCAGCGCAGCCGATACCGCCCACCCCATGACCGCTCTGCCCGCCGGCCTCGCCGCCCTCGCCAACGACTACGACGTTCTCCTCAGCGACGTCTGGGGCGTGATCCATAACGGCGAGCAGAGCTTTCCGGACGCCTGCGCGGCGCTGGCGCGTTATCGGGCGGAGCGCGGGCCGGTGGTGCTCATCTCCAACTCCCCCCGCCCGGCCTGGGAGGTCGTCGCCCAGCTCGACAGCCTCGCCGTGCCGCGTGAAGCCTGGAGCGCCTTCGTGACCTCCGGCGACGCGACGCGGGCGTTGCTGGCCGAGCGTGCGCCGGGACCTGTCTGGACGATCGGGCCGGAGCGGGTCGGGGGGCTTTACGAAGGTCTGGGCCTCGACTTCAGCGAAGCGGACGAGGCGGCTTTCATCTCGGTTACCGGCCCTGATGATGACGAGGTCGAAGGGCCGGAGGACTACCGCGAACGCCTCACAGGCCCGGCCGCGCGCGGTCTGCCGATGATCTGCGCCAACCCCGACCGCGTCGTGCAGCGCGGCAGCCGGCTGATCTACTGCGGCGGCGCACTGGCCGACGTCTACAAGGAGCTGGGCGGCGAGGTGCTGATGGCCGGCAAGCCCTATGCGCCGATCTATGATCTGGCCCTTGCGGAAGCCGCGCGGCTGCTGGACCGGCCGGTCGACCCACGCCGGGTGCTGTGCATCGGCGACGGCGTGCACACCGACGTTCTGGGCGCCGAGGATCGCGGGCTGGACTGCCTGTTCGTCGCCCGGGGCATCCACGGCGAAGCCGCCATGGGGCCGGACGGCCGGCTGTCGGCGCCCGCCGTCGACGCCCTGCTGGCCGCCGAAGGGGTCAAGGCCCGGTATGCGATGGCGGATCTGGTGTGGTGATATCCACCCCTGTCATCCCGGCCGAAGCGTAGCGCAGAGCCGGGACCCAGATTCGGCTTGGATTCAATCTGTGTCCCGGATAGCCGCTATGCGGCTTCCGGGATGACAGCGGGTTTTGAGGAGAATGAAATGTCGGCCCTGTATTTCGAGGACCTGTCCGTTGGCCAGTCGGCCGATCTGACCCGCACCGTCGACGAAGCGGCGATCCAGGCGTTCGCCGATGTCAGCGGGGACCACAATCCCGTGCACCTGGACGAGGCCTTTGCCGCCACGACCCAGTTCAAGACGCGCATCGCGCACGGGATGCTGTCGGCCGCCTACATCTCGGCCCTGATCGCCGGCAAGCTGCCGGGGCCGGGCGCGATCTACCTGGGCCAGACGCTGACGTTCAAACGCCCCGTCAAGATCGGTGACGAGGTGACGGTAACGGCCACCATCACCGCCCTCGACGCCGAGAAGGCGCGCGCGGTGCTGGCCACGGTCTGCACGGTCGGCGGCAAGACCGTGCTCGACGGCGAAGCGACCATCATGGTTCCCCGCCGGCCCGCCTGATGAGCCTGCGGATCATCAACGGCTGGAAGACCCTCGCGCCTGCGGACCGTGGCGCGTCGGTGGCGCTCGGCAATTTCGACGGCGTGCACCGGGGGCACCAGCAGGTGATCGCCGGCGCCGCAGGCGCAGCGAAGGCAACCGGCGCGCCGCTGGCGGTGATCACTTTCGATCCGCACCCGCGACGCCTGTTCCAGCCGGACGAACCGGCCTTTCGCCTGATGACGGTCGAGCAGCAGGCCCGGGCCCTCGACGACATGGGCGTGGACCGCCTCTACGTGCTGAACTTCGACTTCGAGATGGCCAACTTCAGCGACCGCGGCTTCGTCGAGCATGTCCTGCACGAGGGGCTGGGCGTGAGCCATGTCGCGGTCGGGTTCGACATATCCTTCGGCAAGGGCCGCACCGGCAGTCCCGAGGCGATGGCGGCCTATGGCGCCGAGTTCGGCTTCACCGTCTCGGTCGCCGCGGCGGCCGGGGAGGGGGCAGAGAAGTTCAGCTCCACCGGCGTCCGCGCGGCCCTTCGTGACGGCCGCCCCGAAGAGGCCACCGCCATCCTGGGTCGGCCGTTCGCCATCGAGGGTGTCGTCAGGCGCGGGAAGCAGCTGGGCAGAACGCTCGGCTTTCCGACCGCCAATGTGTTCATGGCCGACTACGTCGTGCCGCGCCTGGGGGTCTACGCCACCCGCACGCGCCTGCCCGACGGCCGCGTCTATGCCGGTGTCGCCAACATCGGCAACAACCCGACGACCGGCGAGGTCGAGACCCGGCTCGAGGTCTGGCTGTTCGACTTTGACGAGGACCTCTACGGCCAGGTCATCGAGACCCAGCTGATCGCCTTCCTGCGTCCGGAAGAGAAGTTCGGCTCGATCGACGAGATGGTGGTGCAGATCCGCCGGGATGAGGCGGCGGCGCGGGGGATATTGGGGGCTTAGAGAGCTTGCGTCCTTCGAGACGCGATCCTGAGGGATCGCTCCTCACCATGACGAACACAAGTGCTCGTCATGGTGAGGAGCGAGCTTCAAGCGAGCGTCTCGAACCCTGCACATATTCCCCTGCAGGATGAACCCCCCTTGGCGCCGCGCTCGCCAGCGTGTTCCCTGTTAACCTTCAGGCGGGGGCCGAATGCTCAAGGCACGGAAGTACCAGTTGTTCGCGGCCGCGCGCCGTCCGGTGCAGAAGCGCCAGGCCCCGGAATCGTTCGCGTTTCCGCCGGACGCCTCGTTCGTCCTCGACACGCGCGTCGAGCCGCGGATCGTGCGCAGCGAATCCGACCTGCTCGACGCCTACTCCGACGCGGTGGTGAAGGCGGTCGAGATGGTCGGCCCGGCGGTTGTGCGGGTCTCGCCGATCACCACCGACGGCAGTTTCGCCGGCGAAGGCTCCGGCTTCTTCGTCTCGCCCGACGGCCTGATCGTTACCAACAGCCATGTGGTCGGCGGCTTTTCACGCCTGGCGGTGATCACCGCCGAGGGCCGGGTGCTGACTGCCCGCCCGATCGGCGATGACCCGGACACCGACATCGCCGTCCTCAAGGTCGAGCAGCCGGTCAAGGCGCCGTTCGCTCGCCTGGGGGACTCCAAGAAGCTCCGGCGCGGCCAGCTGGTGATCGCCATCGGCGCGCCCCTGGGCTTTGAGGCCACCGTCACCACGGGCGTGGTGTCCGCGCTTGGCCGCTCGCTACGGGCGGAAAAAGGTCGGCTGATCGAGGACCTGATCCAGACCGACGCGGCGCTCAATCCCGGCAATTCCGGCGGTCCGCTGGTCAGCTCCAACGGCGAGGTCATCGGCATCAACACCGCCGTGATCATGGGCGCGCAGGGCCTCTGTTTCGCCGTGGCCTCGAACACGGCCTCGTTCGTGATGGCCGAGATTGCGAAGCACGGCCATGTGCGGCGCGGCACCATCGGCGTCGTCGCCCAGCAGGCGCCGATTCCGCCGGCCATCGCCAAGTCGGCCAATGTCACCCAGCCCTATGCCGTCTGGGTCGCCTCGGTGGATGCCGGCGGTCCGGCCGCGAAGGCCGGTGTGATCGAGCACGACCTGATCGTCGCCGCCGACGGCAAGGCGATCACCGGCCTCGACGACCTGCTGCGGGTCCTCGGCCCGCAGAGCATCGACCGCGCGGTGATCTTCGACATCGTCCGCGCCGGCCGCCGCATGACCGTCTCGATCACGCCGAAGGCGCGGAAGAAGTCCTGATTCCCTTCTGTGTCATCCCGGACGGCCGACAGGCCGATCCGGGACCCAGACCAGAACGAGGCCGAATCCGGGTCCCGGATCTACGCTTCGCGTCGGCCGGGATGACAATGGGTGTGTGCGTCTGCTACAGCCCGGCCATGTCTACGGTTCGGAAGGCTCCGCGAATTATCCGCCCGGCGTGACGCCGCCGGGAACGGTCGCGCATGCCGGGAAAGCCAACCCGCACCCCCTGACTCCTTCCGAGAAATTCCCATGACCGACGACGCAGCCTCCGGGCGCGACTACCGCGAAACCGTCTTCCTGCCGGAGACCGCCTTCCCCATGAGGGCGGGCCTGCCGACGCTGGAGCCGAAGATCCTCGAGGCCTGGAAGGACCAGGACCTCTACCACACCGTCCGCAAGGCCCGGCAGGACGCCGGCGCGCCGCTGTTCGTGCTGCACGACGGTCCGCCCTATGCCAATGGCGCCATCCACATCGGCCACGTGCTGCAGAAGACGCTGAAGGACTTCACGGTCCGTTCGCGGTTCGCGCTGGGCAACGACGTCGACTACCTGCCCGGCTGGGACTGTCACGGCCTGCCGATCGAATGGAAGGTCGAGGAGGAGCTGCGCGCCGCCGGGCGCCGCAAGGGCGACGTCTCGCCGACCGAGTTCCGCGAGCGCTGCCGGACCTACGCCGAACACTGGATCGGCGTGCAGATGGGCGGCTTCAAGCGCCTCGGGATCCTGGGCGACTGGGAGAACCGCTACGCCACGATGGACTTCTCCAGCGAGGCGGTGATCGTCGCCGAGTTCCACAAGTTCATGATGAGCGGTCAGCTCTATCGCGGCTCCAAGCCCGTGATGTGGAGCCCGGTGGAACAGACCGCCCTGGCCGACGCCGAGGTCGAGTACCACGACCACGTCAGTCCGACGGTCTGGGTGAAGTTCCCGGTGGTTGGCGGCGATGCGAGCGTCGTGATCTGGACCACCACCCCCTGGACGATCCCGGCCAACCGCGCGGTCAGCTACAGCCCCCGCATCGCCTACGGCGTCTATCGCGTCGAGGCGCTGGAAGAGGGACTGGAGTTCGCGCCCTGGGCCGCGCCGGGCGACAGGCTGATCCTTGCTGACAAGCTGGCCGAGGACGTGTTCAAGGCCGCCAAGGTAGCGAAGTGGACGCGTGTCGAGACCGCCGACTGCGCCAGCTACACGCTCGCCCACCCGCTGGCCAACCTCGACGCCGGTTACGGCTTCAAGGTGCCGATGCTGGCCGGGGATCACGTCACCGACGACGCCGGTACGGGCTTTGTGCATACCGCCCCCGGCCACGGCGCCGACGACTATCTGATCTGGCTCAAGAGCAAGCAGCAGCTTGACGCCGCCGGCATCGACGCGACCATCCCCGAGACGGTCGGTCCGGACGGCGCCTACTACGACGACGTCCCGCTGTTCGCCGGCCTCAAGGTGCTGGAGACCGAGGGCAAGAAGGTCGGCAAGTTCGGTCCCGCCAACGGCGCGGTGATGGAGAAGATGATCGAGGCCGGCAACCTGCTGGCCCGCGGCCGGCTGGAGCACAGCTACCCGATGAGCTGGCGCTCCAAGGCGCCGGTGATCTTCCGCAACACGCCGCAGTGGTTCATCCGCATGGATGCGCCGATCGCCGGCGGCCCGACCCTGCGCGAGGTGGCGCTGTCAGCCATTGACGCCACGACCTTCGTGCCGGAGGGCGGTCGCAACCGCATCCGCTCGATGGTTGAAAGCCGTCCGGACTGGCTGATCAGCCGCCAGCGCGCCTGGGGCGCCCCGCTGGCGATGTTCGTCGACAGGGACACCGCCGAGCCGCTCTGCGATCCGGCGGTCAACGCCCGGATCATCGCGGCCATCGAGGCCGAGGGCGCGGACGCCTGGTTCAAGCGCCCGGCGAGCGACTTCCTCGGCGACCACGATTCTGACCGCTACGAGAAGGTCGAGGACATCCTCGACGTCTGGTTCGACAGCGGCTCGACCCACGCCTTCGCGCTGGAGGGCCGGGCCAACACGCACTGGCCGGCTGACCTCTATCTGGAAGGCTCCGACCAGCATCGCGGCTGGTTCCAGTCCTCGCTGCTCGAAAGCAGCGGCACCCGTGGCCGCGCGCCCTACGACACCGTCCTGACCCATGGCTTCACCATGGACGAGAACGGCGAGAAGATGAGCAAGTCGAAGGGCAACGTCATCGACCCGGAGGTGATCTTCCGCGAGAGCGGGGCCGAGATCCTGCGGCTGTGGGTCGCGATGGTCGACTACCGGGAGGACCAGCGGATCGGCAAGACGATCCTGGCCACCACCACGGACGCCTATCGCAAGCTGCGCAACACCCTGCGCTATCTGCTGGGCGCCCTGAACGGATTCGGGGATGCCGAGCGCGTGGCCGTCGGCGACATGCCGCCGCTCGAGCAGTTCATGCTGCACCGGCTGTGGCAGCTCGATGGCGAGGTGCGGAAGGCCTACCAGGAGTACCGCTTCAACGACGTGGTGCGGCCGTTGCTGGAGTTCTGCCAGGGCGACCTGTCGACCTTCTTCTTCGATATCCGCAAGGACGCGCTCTATTGCGACCGGCCGGACAGTCTCCGCCGCCGCGCCTGCCGCACGGTGATGGACGCGGTGTTCGAACGCCTGACGATCTGGCTCTCGCCGCTGATCAGCTTCACCACCGAGGAAGCCTGGGCCACGCGCTATCCGGACGCCGGCTCCAACAGCCTGCGGGTGTTCCCGGAAACCCCGGCCGACTGGCGCAACGACGCCGAGGCGGCGCGGTGGGACAAGGTCGCGCAGGTCACGGGCGTCGTCACCGGCGCCCTGGAGATCGAGCGCCGCGAGAAGCGGATCGGCTCCTCGCTGGAAGCCGCGCCCTCGGTGCATGTGGCTGACGCCGGCCTCATGGCCGCCTTCGAAGGTCTGGACCCTGCGGAAATCTTCCGCACCAGCGGCGCGACGTTCGGCGCGGGCGAGGGCGGAACGGCCAGCTTCCGGATCTCGGAGCTGAAAGCCGTATCGGTCGATCCGGACAAGGCTGATGGCGGCAAGTGCGCCCGCTGCTGGAAGGTCCTTCCGGAAGTGAAGCCCGCGAACCAGCTGTGCCTGCGCTGCGAGGACGCCGTCGCCGTGTGGGACAAGACCCACGCGGGCTGATATCTGGTTTCGAACCCTGGGGAGTGTCCGCGTGAGTTCTGAAGCCACCGAATCGCCCGCCGCCGAGCCCGTCTCCAACACCGGGACGCCGCCCGATCTCGCGCCGACTGCGCCCGCGTCCGCCCGACTGCAGGGGCCGACGGCCTATGCCATCGGCCTCGCGGTGCTTCTGGCCGACCAGATCTCCAAGCAGTGGATCCTCTACGGCTTCCAGCTGCCGGTGCTGGGCAGCGTTCAGGTCTGGGGGCCGGTGAACCTGACGATGGTCTGGAACCAGGGCGTCAGCTTCGGTCTGTTCCGCGGCGAGGCCGAGTGGGTCCGCTGGGCGCTGGCGGCTTTCTCGCTGGGCGTGGCAGGCTTCCTGGCGGTGTGGGCCCGGCGGGTCGAGCGGCCTTTGCTGGGGGCGGCCATCGGTCTGGTCATGGGCGGCGCGATCGGCAATCTGGTGGACCGGGTGCGGTTCGGCGCTGTGGCGGATTTCATCGATCTGAAGGCGCTCTATTTCCCCTGGGTGTTCAATGTCGCCGACAGCGCCATCACCATCGGCGTTGTCCTGTTGCTGATCGACAGCGCGCGGCGGGACGACAAGGCTTAACCCGGTTGCCGTTCGCCTCACTTTTGGCGTATCGAGAGCGCCTGTTATCGGCCGGGGCGACTGAACACGCCCGACTCAAGGCCCCGAGGAGCAAGGCTCTATGATCTCTACCCGCGTCGCGTGCGCTGTTGCGCTGATCGCCGCCACCGGCCTCGCCGGCTGCAACACGACCTCCAGGGCGCTCGGCATGTCCAAGGTCACGCCGGACGAGTTCCGGGTCGTGACCAAGGCGCCGCTGGTGGTGCCCCCCGACTACGCCCTGCGCCCGCCGGCGCCGGGTGAACCCCGTCCGCAGGAACTTCAGCCGGAAAGCGCCGCCCGCACGGCCCTCGCCGCTCAGGCCGCCGGCACTCAGCGCACCGACGGCGAGCGCCTGCTGGTCGCCCGCGCCGGCGCCGACAAGGCGGATCCGCTGATCCGCTACGTCGTCGATGACGAGTTCGGCGACATCGCGCACAAGGAAAAAACCTTCGCCGACCGCGTCATGTTCTGGCGCAAGGACGCGCCGGCCGCGACCGTCGTCGCTTCGTCCGACGGCGCCGCTCCGCCCGTGCTGGTCGACGCCGCCGCCGAGGAAGCCCGCCTGAAGGCCATTACCGGCGGCAAGACGGTGATCATCTCGCGCGAAAAGGCCAGCTGGGTGAAGCTGCCGGGTCTCTGATCCGAAAGAACCGTCATGGCCCGGCTTGTCCGGGCCACCCGGGAACACGGACTATCCGGAAGGGGCGCGGCGCTGGTCGCGCCCCTTTCTCGTTTCACCCCGCGCCTGGCTGGCCCGGACAAGCCGCGCCATGACGTCTGGGGGTGATCGGGAGAAGGACTCCGCTCTGAATCGTCCTACACTCGGTTCATGCCCATCCGCCGCCTCCCGCCGGAAACCGTCAACCGCATCGCCGCCGGCGAGGTGGTCGAGCGGCCTGCCAGTGCGGTCAAGGAGCTGGTCGAGAACGCCCTGGACGCCGGCGCGAGCCGTGTCGAGGTCGAGGCCGACGGTGGCGGGCTGACGCGCATTCTCGTCGCCGACGACGGCTCCGGTCTCTCGCCCGACGAGCTCTCGCTCGCGGTCGAGCGGCACGCCACCTCCAAGCTCTCGCCGGATGCCGACGGGACCTGGGACCTGTTGCACATCTCCACGCTGGGCTTCCGGGGCGAGGCCTTGCCGTCGATCGGGTCTGTTGCGCGCCTGAGCATCTCGAGCCGAGCGAGGGGCGCGTCGGACGCCCACGCCATACTCGTCGAGGGCGGCGCCACGGGCGACGTCGGACCTGCCGCCTTCGCCGGCGCACACGGCGCCCGGGTCGAGGTGCGCGACCTGTTCTACGCCACGCCCGCCCGGCTGAAGTTCATGAAGTCGGCCCGCGCCGAGCAGATGGCCATCGCCGAGGAGCTCAAGCGCCAGGCCATGGCGCATGAGGCGGTGGCCTTCACCCTCGACCTCGACGGTCGTCGCGCCCTGCGCCTGACCGCCGAGCATCCGGGGCCCGATGGTCGCCTCGCGCGCCTGTCCGCGGTCCTAGGGAACGAGTTTCAGGATAACGCCCTGGCGATCGACTCCGAGCGTGAAGGCATCCGCCTGACCGGGTTCGCCGGCCTGCCGACCTATAGCCGGGGCAACGCGGCCCACCAGTATCTGTTCGTCAACGGCCGACCGGTGCGCGACCGGCTGCTGCAGGGCGCCCTGCGCGGGGCCTACGCCGACTATCTGGCGCGTGATCGGCACCCGACTGCGGCGCTGTATATCGAGCTCGACCCGACACTCGTTGACGTCAATGTCCACCCGGCCAAGGCCGAGGTTCGCTTCCGGGATCCGTCGATGGTCCGTGGGCTGATCATCGGCGCCTTGCGCCATGCTCTGGCCGGCGCCGGGCACCGCGCCTCGACGACGGTGGCTTCGGCCGCCCTGGCCGGGTTCCGCGCCCAGGCCTTCCCTGGCGGCGGCTATCAGCCCGGCCCGTCGGCTGCCGGGTTCTCCGCCTGGCAACAGGGCGGCTGGACGCCGCGCGCGCCGGCGCCCAGCCTGCCCGGCATGGCCGAGGCCACCGCCCGCGTCGAGCCGACGGGCGACGGGTTTGCGCCCCGGCCGGTCTGGGGCGAAGGGGCTCCGGTCATCGACCCCGTCGACTATCCGCTCGGCGCCGCCCGGGCCCAGGTGCACGAGACCTATGTCGTGGCCCAGACCCGCGACGGCATCGTCATTGTCGACCAGCACGCGGCGCACGAGCGGCTGGTCTATGAGCGGATGAAGACCGAGATGGAGTCCGGCGGCGTGGTCCGCCAGACCCTGCTCCTGCCGGAGGTGGTCGATCTCGACCCCGCCGAGGCCGACCGCGTGATGGCCAGGGCGGACGAGCTCGCCGCGCTGGGTCTGGTGCTGGAGGCGTTCGGGCCGGGCGCTGTGCTGGTGCGCGAGACGCCGGCCCTGCTGGGCGACACCGACGCGGCCGGCCTGGTTCGCGACATTGCCGATGATCTCGCCGAGAACGGCCAGGCGCTGGCGCTCAAGGAACGGCTGGAGGAGGTCTGTTCGACCATGGCCTGCCACGGTTCGGTCCGTGCCGGTCGCCGTCTGAGCGCCGCCGAGATGAACGCCCTGCTGCGCGAGATGGAAGCCACCCCCCACAGCGGCCAGTGCAACCACGGCCGGCCGACGTACGTGGAGCTTAAGCTGTCG
>CAIOHT010000027.1 GCA_903858185.1 uncultured Caulobacterales bacterium | reverse complement strand
CCAGCCGGTTGGCCACCAGGTCGTCCGCGCCGGCCCCGCCGAAGATCGAGTGGGGCACCGGCTTGAACTGGATGACGATCTGGGTGTTGCGCTCGGCCATCCGCTTGCCGGTGCGCAGGAAGAACGGCACCCCGGCCCAGCGCCAGTTGTCGATCCAGGCCGTCAGGGCGACGAAGGTCTCGGTCCCGGACGGCCGGCCGACCTCGGACTCGTAGCTCTTCACGGCCCGGCCATCGACGACGCCGTCGCCGTACTGGCCGCGCACACTGTCGCTGGCCGCCGAGGCGCGGGTGAAGGGGCGCAGGGAACGCAGCACCTTGACCTTCTCGTTGCGCACCGCGTCGGGCTCGAGGTCCGACGGCGGCTCCATGGCAACGAGGCAGAGCAGCTGCAGCATGTGGTTCTGCAGCATGTCGCGGATCGCGCCGTAGTCGTCATAGTAGGGCCAGCGGTCGCCGACGCCGTGGGTCTCGGCCACCGTGATCTGCACATGGTCGATGCTGCGGCTGGACCACAGCGGCTCGAACAGGGTGTTGGCGAAACGCAGGGCGATCAGGTTCTGGACCGTCTCCTTGCCCAGGTAGTGATCTATGCGGAAGACCCGGTTCTCGGGCACGGCGGCGGCGATGGCGGCGTTGATCCCGCGCGAGCTCTCCAGATCGCGGCCGATCGGCTTTTCCAGCACCAGCCGTGTGCGCTCGCCGGTGAGGCCGGCGCACTGCAGGGCCTCGGTCACCGGCGCGAACAGGCTGGGCGACAGGGCGTAGAAGAACACCAGGTCGCCGTGCGGGCCGATCCGCTCGGCCAGCAGCGCCGCGCCCTCGGACTTGCCGGCGTCGGCGGAGCAGTAGTCGAGCCGGGCCGACATCCGGGCCCAGCTGTCGTCCTCCAGGATATCCCGGGCGACCAGATCGGCGCGAACCTCGGCGCGATAGCGGTCGGCGTCCCCGGCCGCACGGCCCACCGCGATGATCCGCAACCCTTCCGGCAGCAGCCCGTCCAGTTCCAGGTGATAGAGCGACGGCAGCAGCATCCGCATCGCCAGATCGCCCGCGCCGCCGAGAAGGACGAGAACGGGGGCGGATGCGGGCATGGGAGCTCCTTCGCGGCAGACGTCTGTCTTAGCCGGGGCAAGACGCTACGTCAGCGTTTGAAGGGCAGGAGGGTTCACGTTTTCACCGGATGGCGTGACAAGAGGCGATCCTGGAAGGGTAAGCTGTCCGGCGGCGGACGCCTGACGGCCGGGTTCATGCGCCCCGGCAGAGCCCGCAGGGAGGGTCGACAGTGAATAGGCGGATCGGCTTGCTTCTGCCCTTTGGAGTCCTTTCCCTGGCCGTCGTGGGCGCCGGCATCTTTATCAGCGCCTCAAACGGGGTCCCCGCCGGCGTTTGGGCGCGGAACGGGATCGCGTGGATCGCGGGCGCGCTCGCAGCAGCCGGTCTGTCCGCCTTGAAGCGGCGCGACGTCCTGCAGGTGGCCCTCTGGGCCGCGCCGGTGGGGCTGGCGGCGTCCCTGCTGAGCCCCGGCGTCCAGGACGTGCACCGATGGGTAAATCTGGGGCCGCTTCAGCTCAACGTCGCGATGTTGCTGGCGCCGGCCGCGGTCGTCGCTCTGGCGGTCCTGTGCCGGGCCGGCGCGTCTGCCTGGGTGGCGGGACTTGCCGCGCTGGTGCTGCTCGTGATCCAGCCGGACGCATCCCAGGCGACCACGCTGGCGGCCGTCGCCGTGCTTGTCGCGCTCGCGGCCTTTCCCAGGGCTCCCGTCCGCATTGCCGTGGTGGGGGTGGCCGCCGCGCTGGCCGGCATGGCCTGGCTCCGCCCCGATCCGCTCGAACCCGTTGCAGAGGTTGAGGGGATATTCGGCCTGGCTCTGGCGCTGTCCCCATGGCTCGCAGCGGCGGCCGGCCTTCTGCTGGCCGGCGTTGCGGGTCTGCCCGTTCTGTGGGGTTTTCGCGGGTCTCCGACCGAGCGACTGGCGGGCGCTGCGCTTGGGCTGTGTCTTCTGCTTTGGGCGGTGATGCCGTTCCTCGGCGCCTTCCCGGTGCCACTGCTGGGCCTGGGCATGAGCCCGATCATCGGCGCCTGGCTCGGAGTCGGCCTCCTGGCGGGCCTTCGCGGGAACGGGTGAACGCGGTCAGGTCCGGCTCCACGCGGAGCTGAACGGCCTCGAGCCTGCTCGATCCGCACCTCTGGGCGCAACGAAGCTGAAGCATGGGCTTGCAGATCGCGGTTCGCCAACCTACCTCCTCATCGCGGACCGGGCCCCTCTGACGATCGAGTCATCGATCGTGATGTCGGACCGCATCGGGTGATCTCGATGTGGGGGTTCGGTCTTGTCCAGCCCCGCGGGGAGTCGCCCTCCATTGCCGATGGAGGCTGCCGGACTCCGTCTCAGGATGCTGAGACACCGCGCCTCTGTCCGGTTGTCAGACCATGAGACGATCCTTGAGGGTGTCATAAGATGAAAAACTTCATTCTCGCTGCGGCCTTTATCCCGGCTCTGGCTTTCGGCGGGGCGGCAGCCGCGCACGACGTCAAGTGCCCGACCGTTAGCCAGGCCGACGTCGAGCGGCAGTTCACGACGTTCAACGCCGCCTGGGCCACGAAGGACCCGGACAAGGTCACCGCGCTCTTCACCAAAGACGCCGTGCTGCTGGCGACGGTGTCCAACAAGCCCCGGACCACGCCCGAGGGCGTGCGCGACTATTTCGTCAGCTTCCTGAAGAACAGTCCCCAGGCGACGATTGACAGCAGCAGCGTGAAGATCGACTGCGGCACCGCCTCGCGCGTCGGGACCTGGACCGTCAACCTGACGGATCCCGCCACCGGCGGGGTGCGCGCTGTGAAAGCCCGCTACTCCTTCGTCTACAAGTACGACGGCGGCGTCTGGAAGATCGACCACCTGCACTCCTCCATGATGCCGGAACCGAACTGATCGCGGACAAGGGAGCTGTGGGGGCCGCACACGCCGCGGCCCCCACGGGTCTTCGACCTCCGGAGACCTGCGGCGAGCCTGATTGAAGGTCCGCAGCGGGTCGAAGGCGGACATGCTCCGGCCGCGCAACAGCACCGCCGGGACACCAAAGAAAAAGGCCCCGGTGTTTCCACCGGGGCCTCGTTCTTGTTCAGCGTTGACGCTGACCGTCGCGTGACTACTCGACGATCTTGGCGACGACGCCGGCGCCGACGGTGCGGCCGCCTTCACGGATGGCGAAGCGCAGGCCCGCGTCCATGGCGATCGGGGTGATCAGCTCGACGTCCAGCTCGGCGTTGTCGCCCGGCATGATCATTTCCACGCCTTCGCGCAGCTTG
>CAIOHT010000026.1 GCA_903858185.1 uncultured Caulobacterales bacterium | reverse complement strand
CAAGCTGCGCGAAGGCGTGGAAATGATCATGCCGGGCGACAACGCCGAGCTGGACGTCGAGCTGATCACCCCGATCGCCATGGACGCGGGCCTGCGCTTCGCCATCCGTGAAGGCGGCCGCACCGTCGGCGCCGGCGTCGTGGCCAAGATCGTCGAGTAGTCACGCGACGGTCAGCGTCAACGCTGAACAGGATCGAGGCCCCGGTGGAGACACCGGGGCCTTTTTCTTTCGGCCGCTTAACCGGACCTTTGCCAGTCGCCCTCATCCTCCGCGCGTTGGTGCGGGTTTTGCTCCCGTCACAAGCGACGCAGACTGGGGGTTTCGAGTTGGGACGCGGCCTTTCCGTGGAGACCGTGAAGCCGGGCGAGCTGACGCCCGAGGAGATCGGCCTGTGGATGGCGTTCATCCAGGCCGACGCCGGCTACGCGTCACCCTATTTCCACCCTGCCTTCACCCGCGTGGCCGGCGAGGTGACGCCCGGCGCCGCCGTGGCGCTTATCCATCAAGGCGGCGACATCGTCGGCTTTTTCCCGCACCAGCGCCGCGGATCACGGGTCCAGCCCATCGGCGCGCCGTTGAACGACTATCACGGGGTCATTGCCCGGCCTGGCTTTGCTCCGGTGCTGCAGGACCTCCCGGCGCTGCTGGGCGCCGCCAGTATCGCCGTCAACGGCTGGACGGGACCTGGCGAGGGGAACAAACTTGTCGGGCGGCAAACCCTTCAGGCCGACCTGTCGCAGGGTTGGGCGGCCTACGACGCTGAACGCCGGGACACCTGGCGCAAGTATTTCCGCGACAAGGACCGCGCGCGCCGCTCGCTGGAGCGCGATCACGGCGCCCTGACGGTGGCGTTCGACGGAACCGACCCGGCGTCGCTGACCCGTCTGCTGACCCTCAAGCGCGAGCAGTTCAATCGCTCCGGACGCCATGACATTTTCGCCTGCGGCTGGACCGGGGACCTGCTGCGGGCTCTGCCGCAGGCGACCGAACCCGGCTTCGGCGTCCGGCTGGCGGTGCTCCGCGCCGGGGGGCGGCCTATAGCCTACGAATACGGCCTCTATGCCGGCGACCAGTATCATTTCTGGCTCCCGGCCTACGAGGCCGGCACATCGCGCTACTCGCCGGGCATTCTGCTGAGCCTCGAGACCATGCGCCTGGGCGCCGCCGAGGGCTTCCGCCTGTTCGACTACGGCTTCGAAGGCGAGGCCTACAAGAAGTACGCCTGCAATCGCGAGCAGACGGTGCTCGACGGCGTCGTCCATGCGCCGGGCTTCGCCAATGCGATCGAGGCTGCGCTGGCGAAGGTCGGGGCCGGTCCGGCGCTGACCGTCGGCGCCGCTCTGGGCCAGGCGCCGCTGAGTGTCAGTGTCCGACGCCGCTGGGCAGCCATTGACGCCTGCGAGACCACCGTCACGGGCCGGGTGCGCGGCGTCGCCGCCGCCGTTTCCACCGTCGTCAACCGCGCCTCGGCGCCCCGGGCCGGCATCGGCCTGCTCACCCTGCTGAACGTCTAGAGCGAGGCGACCATGCCCCTGCCGTCCGAACCCCTGGTCTTCTCGCACGACGTCGCCGGCCTTGGTCTGGCTACCGACGCGGCGCTGGCCCAACTGCTGGACCGCTATCCGGAAGAGCTCTTCGACATCAATGCCTACAGCTATGACGCGGACGGCCAGGTCAGTCTGGCGACCGGTTCGCGCGGGCGAGCCGACGGGGCGACGCTGCTGGATGAAATCAAGGCCGGTCGCCTCTGGGTCAATCTGCGCGACGTGCAGGACGCCCACCCTGACCTCTGGGAGCCGATCGCCGGGAGCTTCTCCGACCTGGCAGACCGCATGAAGGTGCGGCCGATCAAGACCACCGGTCAGCTGATCCTCTCCTCGCCGACGACGAGGGTGCCCTACCATTTCGACGCCGCCGGCGTGGTTCTGTACCACCTGCGCGGCCGCAAGCGCCTGTTCGTCTATCCGCCCGATGACGCCCATCTGCCCCAGGCCGGCATGGAGCAGACGATCATGCGGACCACGACCGAGGAGTTGCCGTACAATCGCGCCATGGACGCCAACGCCTGGACGGTGGATCTCGAGGCGGGCCAGGCCGTGACCTGGCCGTTGTATGCGCCGCACCGGGTCGAGAACCTCGGCGAGTTCAATGTCTCCCTGTCGCTCGACTTCCAGACGTGGGACACGCGGATCACCCGCGGCGCGCACTTCGCCAACGGCGTAATGCGGGGCTGGGGCGTGACCCCTGCGCCGATGCATCGCACGCCGGTGGTCGCGCGCGCCGCGCTCTGGGCCTGTTCGCTGGCGATGAAGAAGGCCAATCTGGCGCAGAACCGGATCAAGGACATCGAGCGCAGCTTCGAGCTTGGCGCCGGTCGACGCGCGGCGGCCTGACCGCGCGCCGGCGTCCCCCCGAAGGTCGATGAGGTCGCCGGTTTCGTGCCTGTATATAAAGTCATCGATCTTTCCGCGCCGGAGATGGCCCAGGCCCGCCGGGCCATCACCCTCATCCTGACCCGCCATGAACCCTGGCCGGCCTTCGTGCTCGACCGCGACTGGACGGTGCTGGCCGCCAACGACGCCGCCCAGCGGCTGGTCCGGCTCATGCTGGGCGAGTCCCGCATGGCGCGGCCGATGAATCTGATGCGGCTGTTCCTGGCGCCGGACGAACTGCGGCGGCACATCGTCAACTGGCCGGCCTGGGCCGGCGCGCTACTGGCGCGCGCCCGGCGGGAAGCGGCCGCTGCGCCGGACGACGCGGTCCTGCAGTCGGTGGTGCGCGACCTGGTCGCGCTTGCGGACGCGGACCAGCTGATCGCAGGGGAGGGCGCTCCCTCGCCCGAGCCGCTCTGCGAGCTGCGGTTCCTTTCCCAGAGCCGCGCGCTCGGCCTGATCCCCACGACCCTGGCCTTCGCCACTCCCGCCGACCCCGCGCTGGCCGGCCTGCGTATCGAGGCCTTCCTGCCGTCGGACGACGAGTCCGAGACGCTGCTGCTGGCCCTGGCGGGTGGCGCATGACACCTGTGTCATGACCTCGAATTAAAGTGTTTCGCCCGCCGCGCGGGCCTAGCGTCCCTCATCACAACGCATTGAGGGGAGACTATCCGATGCGCACCATCCTGACTTTGGGCGTCGCGGCCGCGGCGCTTCTGGGCGCCACCGCAGCCCAGGCGGCTTCCGTCGAGTTCAAGGACGCGGTCGCCCGCGTCGTGGTCATTCCGGAAGACCGCGCCGATGTGAAGGTCGAGTTTCTGACCACCAACCCCGGGCTGCCCCTGACGGTGCGCGCCGAGGGTGACAAGACGATCGTCAGCGGCGACCTGGTCCGCAACGCGCTCCGCAACTGCCGGACGATAAACGGCGAGACGTCGGTTACGGTCCGGGGCAAGTCCTACGGCTGGGACGCCCTGCCGCAGGTGGTCGTCCGCGTGCCCATGGCCGCCAGGGTTGCCGGGGGCGGCGCGGTGTATGGCAGCGTCGGCCGCAGCGACAGCCTGGAGCTGTCCAATGCCGGCTGCGGCGACTGGACGGTCGGCAACGTCGCGGGTGAGCTGAAGATCAACCAGGCGGGTTCCGGCGACACGACGGTCGGTACGGCCGGGGCCGTCTCGATCAACATCGCGGGCTCGGGCGATGTGGCGACCGCGGCTATCAGCGGCGATCTGACGGTCAACATCGCCGGCTCGGGTGACGTCCAGGCGGCGTCGGTGTCCGGCGCGATCTCGGCCAACATCATGGGCTCTGGCGACATCAACGTGCGCGGCGGCGACGTCGGGGCGGTGGATGTCTCGATCGCCGGTTCGGGTGATGTGACGGTGATGGGCCCCGCGGAAAGCCTCAGCGCCAGGGTCGCGGGCTCGGGCGACGTGCGCGTGCTCCGGGTTTCCGGCGCCGTCAGCAAGAAGGTCGCAGGCTCGGGCGAGGTGATCGTCGGCCCCATCGACACCGGACACTGAACCGGAACCCCCCGAACAGGGGATACGCCGCTGACCATGGCGCTCTAGGCTCGGGTCGTGCGGAACTCCCTGGCTGGTCTGCGTATTCGTCGTTCGTGGACGCGCCGGGCGCGGGCTAGCCCGCCTCCAGCCGGCGCTATCCCTCCAAGGGCGCCGGCCGGCTGGAGTTCCGCCACCCCGGGAGCCTGATACAAGGAAGCCCCGGAGCCTTGAGCTCCGGGGCTTTGTCGTTGCGCCGTCCATTGCCGGGGGAGGACGGGACGGCGCACCGGGGCTTCGCGACCGTCTTGCGTGCGATCGCCATCTGCAAACGCGCCGATCGCCGACTGGCTCCGCCCGATGCGGGGGATTCCGACCGGAAGCGACGGCCAGCCACAATCAATCCCCTTGCCGGGTTGACGTTTCCGAGTCGCTGCCGTAATACCCGCCGCTCTGTTGGACCGGCAGTGCACTTCGGTGCAGACGCGGCCCGCGGAACGAACCGACCTATGGCTTTCCACCAAAGGAAAATCGCGGTCGGGGAGCAGGTCCTCGCGGATGTCCGCGTGGACCACATTCGTTTTTGCGGACTACGTATTCGACCCATCCCCCCGGGGGCTTTGTCGAGTTGGTCTTTGAAATGGTTTGAAGCACGCGGGCGCCACCCCTTCAGGTCGCCCTTTGGGAAACACGAGCGATATGGATCGTCAGAACATCCGCATCCGGCTCAAGGCCTTCGATCACCGCGTGCTGGATCATTCCACACGCGAGATCGTGAATACGGCCAAGCGCACGGGCGCCACCGTCAGGGGGCCGATCCCCCTGCCCACGCTCATCGAGAAATTTACCGTCAACCGCTCGCCGCACGTCGACAAGAAGTCGCGCGAGCAGTTCGAAATCCGCACGCACAAGCGCGTGCTGGATATCGTCGACCCCACCCCGCAGACCGTGGACGCGCTCATGAAGCTCGACCTGTCCGCCGGCGTGGACGTCGAGATCAAGCTGTAGGGAGCGTAACGACCATGACTCTCCCCGCTCAACGCACCGGTCTCCTGGCCCGCAAGCTCGGCATGACCCGCTTCTTCGATGAAACCGGCCAGCACGTGCCGGTGACCGTCCTCAGCCTCGACGGCTGCCAGGTGACGGCCCAGCGCACGGTCGAGAAGGATGGCTACACCGCCCTCCAGCTCGGCGCCGGCGCCAAGAAGCCGAAAAACACTCCCAACGCCATGCGCGGCCACTTCGCCAAGGCCCAGGTCGAACCCAAGCGGGTTGTGGCCGAGTTCCGGATCGAAGAAGGCGCGATGATCGACGTGGGCGCCGAGTTCACCGCCGACCACTTCATGGCCGGCCAGAAGGTGGACATCCAGGGCATCACCGTCGGCAAGGGCTTCGCCGGCGCCATGAAGCGCTGGAACTTCGGCGGCATGCGCGCCACGCACGGTGTCTCGGTCTCGCACCGGGCTCACGGTTCGACCGGCCAGCGCCAGGATCCGGGCAAGACCTTCGCCGGCAAGAAGATGGCCGGTCACCTGGGTCAGGAAACCGTCACCACCATGAACCTCACGGTCTGGAAGGTCGACGTCGAACGCGGCCTGATCCTGATCAAGGGCGCCGTCCCCGGCACCGAGAACTCGTGGGTCAAGATCCGCGACGCGATCAAGAAGGCCGCTCCGGCCGACCTGCCGCGTCCGGGCGCCTTCCGCAAGTCGGGTGAAGCGGCTGTCGCCGCGGCTCCGGCCGAGGAACCCGCCGCTGAGGTCGAGGCTCCCGAAGCCACGCAAGAGGGCGCTGAATAATGAAACTCGACGTCATCAAGCTTGACGGCGCCAAGGCCGGTTCGGTCGATCTCGACGATGCCATCTTCGGCATCGACGACATCCGCGGGGACATCCTTCAGCGCGTCGTCACCTGGCAGCTGGCCAAGCGCCGCTCCGGGAACCACAAGATTCAGGTCCGCAACGAGGTCTCTCGTACGGGCAAGAAGATGTACAAGCAGAAGGGCACCGGCGGCGCCCGTCACGGTTCGCGCCGTGCGGCCCAGTTCGTCGGCGGCGCCAAGGCTCACGGCCCGGTCGTCCGCAGCCACGAGTTTGGTCTGAACAAGAAGATCCGGGCCCTGGCCCTGCGCCATGCGCTGTCTTCCAAGGCCAAGTCGGGTTCGCTGGTTGTCATCGACGCCGCCGAGTTGTCCGACCCGAAGACGGCCGCCCTGCGCGCCACCTTCGACAAGATGGGTTGGAAGAACGCCCTGATCATCGCCGGGCCGGAAGTGAACGCCAACTTCAAGCTGGCGGCTCGCAACATCCCGAACATCGATGTGCTGCCGAACGCCGGCCTGAACGTCTATGACGTGCTGCGCCGCGGGACCCTGGTCCTGACCAAGTCGGCCGTTGATGGCATCTCGGCTCGCTTCGCTCAGAAGGAAGCCGCGTAATGACCGTCACCGCTCGCCATTACGACACCATCCTCGCTCCGGTGATCACCGAAAAGGCGACCTATCTGTCTGAACAGAACAAGGTCGTCTTCCGGGTCGCCGACGACGCGACGAAGGACGAGATCGCCGCCGCGGTCGAAGCGCTGTTCAAGGTCAAGGTGACCAAGGTCAACACCCTGAACGTCAAGGGCAAGACCAAGCGCTTCCGTGGTCGCGTCGGACATCGGTCCGACGTCAAGAAAGCCATCGTGACCCTGGCCGACGGCCAGTCGATCGACATTACGACGGGGCTCTAGAGAGATGGCTCTGAAGCATTACAATCCGACGTCTCCCGGTCGCCGCAGCCTTGTGCTGATCGACCGCAGCGAGCTCCACAAGGGCCGCCCGGAGAAGTCGCTGGTCGAAGGTCTGACCAAGTCGGGCGGTCGTGGCGGCGGTGGCCGTATCGCGGTCCGCTTCCGCGGCGGCGGCGCCAAGCGCCTCTACCGCATGGTCGACTTCAAGCGTCGCAAGTGGGACGTCGTCGCGACCGTTCAGCGCCTGGAGTACGATCCGAACCGGACGGCCTTCATCGCCCTGATCAAGTACGCCGACGGCGAGCTGGCCTATATCCTGGCCCCGCAGCGCCTGAAGGTCGGTGACGAGGTCATCGCTTCCGAGAAGGTCGACGTGAAGCCGGGCAACGCCGCCCCGCTGAGCGGTCTGCCGATCGGCACGATCATCCACAATGTCGAGCTGAAGCCCCTGAAGGGCGGCCAGATGGCCCGCTCCGCCGGCGCCTACGCCCAACTGGTGGGCCGTGATGGCGGCTACGCCCAGATCCGTCTCGGGTCGGGCGAGCTCCGCATGGTTCTGGACACCTGCATGGCCACGGTCGGCGCAGTGTCCAACCAGGACCACATGAACCAGGTTCTCGGCAAAGCCGGCCGCGTGCGTCACATGGGCTTCCGCCCGCACGTCCGCGGCGTCGCCATGAACCCGGTCGACCACCCGCACGGCGGCGGCGAAGGCCGCACCTCCGGCGGCCGCCACCCGGTGACCCCGGCCGGCAAGCCGACCAAGGGCGCCAAGACCCGCACCAACAAGGCCACGGACAAGTTCATCATCCGGTCGCGCCACAAAGCGAAGAAGGGCCGTTAAGCCATGACACGCTCAGTCTGGAAGGGCCCGTTCGTCGACGGTTACCTGCTGAAGAAGGCAGAGACCGCGCAGAACTCCGGCCGCAAGGATGTGATCAAGACCTGGTCGCGTCGCTCGACCATCATGCCGCAGTTCGTCGGCCTGGTGTTTGGCGTCCACAATGGTCTCAAGCACGTGCCGGTTTCCGTGTCGGAAGACATGGTCGGCCACAAGCTCGGCGAATTCGCCCCGACGCGGAACTTCCCGGGTCACGCGGCCGACAAGAAGGCCAAGAGGAAGTAGCATGTCGAAGAAAGCGAAAGCCCGTCGACTGCCAGGAACTGAGGTTCAGGCCAAGCTGCGCACGCTGCGCACCTCGGCCCGGAAGCTCAACCTCGTGGCCCAGTCGATCCGCGGCCTGAAAGTGCAGCGCGCGCTGAACGAACTTGAGTTCAGCCACAAGCGCATCGCCAAGGACGTTCGCAAGGCGCTCTACAGCGCGATTTCGAACGCCGAGAACAACCACAACCTCGACATCGACTCGCTCGTCGTGTCGGAGGCCTTCGTGGGCAAGAACCTGGTGATGAAGCGCTTCTCCGCCCGTGCGCGGGGCCGCTCGTCGCGTATCGAGAAGCCGTTCAGCGAACTCACCATCGTGGTTCGCGAACTGGGTGAGGCCGCCTGATGGGTCAGAAAGTCAATCCGGTCGGGCTTCGGCTCGGCATCAACCGCACCTGGGACAGCCGTTGGTTCGCCGACGGCAAGGAGTACGGTCGCCTTCTTCACGAGGACATCAAGGTCCGCCGTGAACTGAAGAAGCGCCTGTACCAGGCCGGCATCTCGCGGATCATCATCGAGCGTCCGCACAAGAAGTGCCGTGTCACCATCTATGCCGCGCGCCCTGGCGTGATCATCGGCAAGAAGGGTGCGGACATCGACAAGCTGCGCAAGGACATCGCGTCCATGGTCGGCGTCGAGGTCCACCTGAACATCGTCGAGATCCGCAAGCCGGAGACCGACGCCCAGCTGGTGGCCGAGAACATCGCCCAGCAGCTCGAGCGCCGAGTCGCCTTCCGTCGCGCCATGAAGCGCACCATGCAGTCGACCATGCGTCTGGGCGCCAAGGGCGTTCGGATCAACGTTTCGGGTCGTCTGGGCGGTGCGGAAATCGCGCGGATGGAATGGTACCGTGAAGGTCGCGTGCCGCTGCACACCCTGCGTGCGGACATCGACTACGGTTTCGCGGAAGCGAAGACCACCTACGGCATCATCGGCGTGAAGACCTGGATCTTCAAAGGCGAAGTGCTGGACCACGATCCCATGGCGCTGGACAAGCGCCTGGCCACTGAATCCGGCCCGGCCGGCGAAGGTGGTGGACGTGACCGTGACGATCGCGGACCCCGCGGCCCGCGCCGCGACCGCGGTCGTGGATCTGAGGCGTAACTGTCATGCTGTCACCCAAGAAAACCAAGTACCGGAAGGCCTTCAAGGGCCGGATCCATGGCACCGCCAAGGGCGGCACGCTGCTGAACTTCGGTTCGTACGGCCTCAAGGCTGTTGAGCCCGAGCGCATCACGGCGCGCCAGATCGAAGCGGCCCGCCGCGCGATCACCCGCCACATGAAGCGTCAGGGCCGCGTCTGGATCCGGATCTTCCCGGACCTGCCGGTTTCCGACAAACCCGCCGAAGTTCGGATGGGCAAGGGCAAGGGCGCCGTCGACTACTGGGCCGCTCGTGTTCACCCCGGCCGCATCATGTTCGAGATCGACGGCGTCGCCGACGACATCGCCCGTGACGCGCTCAAGCTGGGCGCCGCCAAGCTGCCGATCAAGACGCGCATCGTCGCCCGGATCGACTCCGGCGTGGCCGCGGAGCACTGAGATGAAGATCGATGAAGTTCGGGGCTTTACGCCCGACCAACTGGCCGAAGCGCTGCTGAACCTGAAGAAAGAGCAGTTCAACCTGCGCTTCCAGGCAGCGACCGGCCAGGTGGAAAAGACCCACCGCGTGAACGAGATCCGCAAGGACATCGCGCGGATCAAGACCGTGCTGCGCGCCAAGAAAGCGGCGTAAGGAGACCGATATGCCCAAACGTATTCTTGAAGGCGTGGTCGTCTCCGACAAGGGCGACAAGACGGTGGTCGTGAAGGTCGAACGGACCTTCCTGCACCCCCTTCTGAAGAAGACCGTCCGCCGTTCGAAGCGTTACCACGCTCATGACGAAGCCAACGTCCACAAGGCTGGTGAGATCGTCAAGATCGTCGAGTGCGCGCCGAAGTCCAAACTGAAGACCTGGGAAGTCCTTCCCAAGGCCGTCAGCTAGTTTCTGGAAGGTATTAAGCCATGATCCAGATGCAAACTAACCTGGAAGTCGCCGATAATTCGGGCGCACGCCGGGTCATGTGCATCAAGGTGCTTGGCGGCGCCAAGCGCCGCTACGCACACGTCGGGGACAAGATCGTTGTCTCCGTCAAGGAAGCCATTCCGCGCGGCCGCGTGAAGAAGGGTGATGTGCTGCAAGCCATCGTCGTTCGCACGTCCTCGGCCATCAAGCGCAAGGACGGCTCGGTCATCCGGTTCGACAAGAACGCGGCGGTGATCGTCAACAAGCAGGCGGAGCCGATCGGCACGCGGATCTTCGGCCCGGTTCCCCGTGAACTGCGCGCCAAGAACCACATGAAGATCATCTCCCTCGCGCCGGAGGTGCTGTAATGGCTGCCAAGATCAAGAAGGGCGACAAGGTCGTCCTCCTCACTGGCAAGGACAAGGGCAAGAGCGGCAGCGTCGTTCGCGTCTTCCCGAAGGAAGAACGCGTCGTTGTCGGCGGGCTCAACATGGTCCAGCGCCACACCAAGCCGACCCAGGCGGACCCGCAGGGCGGCATCAAGCACAAGGAAGCGCCGGTGCACGTTTCGAACGTGGCCATCGTTGATTCCAACGGCAAACCCACCCGCGTCGGCTTCCGCATGGACGGCGACAAGAAGGTGCGTTTTGCCAAGACCACGGGCGAGGCGATCAATGGCTGATCAAGCTTACGAACCCCGGATGAAGACCATCTATCGTGAGCGCATCCGCGCCGCGATGAAGGAACAGTTCGGCTATTCCAACGAGATGCAGGTCCCCAAGCTGGACAAGATTGTCCTGAACATGGGGATCGGCGAAGCGGTTGCGGACTCCAAGAAGGCCGCCGCGGCGATGAAGGACCTGGCGGCGATCGCCGGCCAGAAGCCCGTCGGAACCAAGGCCCGCCTGTCCGTCGCCCAGTTCAAGATCCGGGAAGGCATGACCATCGGCGCCAAGGTCACCCTGCGCGCCGACCGCATGTATGAGTTCCTCGACCGTCTGATCACCATCGCTCTGCCGCGGGTGAAGGACTTCCGGGGCCTCAAGCCGACCTCCTTTGACGGTCGTGGCAACTACGCCATGGGCCTGAAGGAACACCTCGTGTTCCCGGAGATCAACTACGACCAGATCGACCAGATCTGGGGCATGGACATCATCGTCTGCACCACTGCGAAGACCGACGACGAAGCGCGCGCGCTTCTCAAGGAATTCCAGTTCCCGTTCACCGCGTAACGGACGGGAAGGAAAGAACTCATGGCCAAGAAAAGCGCCGTCAACCGTAACGAGATGGTCAAGAAGCTCGTCAAGCAGTACGCCGCCAAGCGCGCCGCGCTGAAGGCTGTCGCCAATGACGAGACCCTGCCGCTCGAAGATCGTTTCGATGCCCGGCTGAAGCTGGCGAAGCTGCCGCGGAATTCCGCCCCCAACCGCATCCGTAACCGGTGCGAGGTGACGGGTCGTCCGCGCGCCTACTATCGCAAGCTGAAGATGAGCCGGATCGCCCTGCGTGAGCTTGGCTCCGCCGGTCTGATCCCCGGCCTCGTCAAGTCGAGCTGGTAAGGGAGGGTCTGTAAAATGGTCAACGACCCCATTGGCGATATGATCGCCCGCATCAAGAACGCCGCCATGCGCAAGCGGGCGAAAGTCTCCACCCCGGCTTCGAAGATGCGCGCGCGCGTCCTCGATGTGCTGGCCGGTGAGGGCTACATCCGCGGCTACTCGCTCGTCGAGAAGCCCGGCGCGTTCCCCGAATTCGAGATCGAGCTCAAGTATTTCGACAACGAGCCCGTGATCGTCGAGATCTCCCGCGTGTCCAAGCCTGGCCGCCGGGTCTACTCGTCGATCAAGGATCTCAAGCCGATCAAGAACGGCCTGGGCATCTCGATCCTGTCGACGCCGAAGGGCGTCATGTCCGACACCGCCGCCCGCGACGCCAATGTCGGCGGCGAAGTGCTCTGCAGGGTCTACTGATATGAGCCGCATTGGAAAGAAGGCCGTGGCCGTGCCCGCAGGGGTTACCGTCACGCTCGACGGCCAGACCGTCACGGTGAAGGGCCCCAAGGGTCAGCTCGCCTGGACGATCGCCGAAGAGATCGAAGTCAAGCAGGACGGCGGCGAACTCACGCTGACGCCCCGCGTCGACACGCAACGCGCTCGCGCGATGTGGGGTCTGTCGCGCACGCTGGTGGCCAACATGGTCCACGGCGTGACCGAAGGCTTCGAGCAGACCCTGGAGCTGGTCGGCGTTGGTTACCGCGCGGCGTTGAAGGGTTCCGACCTTTCGATGGCGCTGGGCTTCAGCCACGACGTCGACATCATCGCGCCGTCGGGCATCACCTTCGCGGTGCCCAAGCAGACCGAAGTCAAGATCGCCGGCATCGACAAGCAGCTGGTGGGTGAAACCGCGGCCAAGATCCGCCGCATCCGTCCGCCGGAGCCCTACAAGGGCAAGGGCGTGCGGTATGCGGGCGAAAAGGTCCGCCGCAAGGAAGGCAAGAAGAAGTAGTCATGGCGCTCTCTCCTCGCGAATCCCATGTGCGCCGCGCCCAGCGTACGCGCACGCGCCTCAAGGCGCTGTCGAACGGTCGTCCGCGTCTGTCGGTCTTCCGCTCGAGCAAGAACATCTATGCCCAGATCATCGACGACGCGAATGGCGTGACCCTGGCGGCCGCCTCTTCGCTGGAAGGCGACAAGACGGCCTCGGGTGGCGACAAGACCGCCGCCGCCCTGGTGGGCAAGCTCGTCGCCGAACGGGCGATCGAAAAGGGCGTCAAGGACGTCGTGTTCGATCGCGGCGGCTTCATTTTTCACGGTCGGATCAAGGCGCTGGCGGATGCCGCGCGTGAAGCCGGTCTGAACTTCTAAGGGAACCAGCAGATGGCTCGTGAACCCCGCAGTGGTGGTGGTGGCGGCGAAGGCCGGAATCGCCGGGACCGCAACGCTCCGACCGATGACCGCGCTGACAGCGACATCGTCGAGAAGCTGGTGCACATCAACCGCGTCGCCGCGACCGTTAAGGGTGGCCGTCGCTTCAGCTTCGCCGCCCTGATGGTGGTGGGCGACCAGAAGGGCCGCGTCGGCTACGGACATGGCAAGGCGCGTGAAGTGCCCGAAGCCATCCGCAAGGCGACGGAAGAGGCCAAGAAGACGATGATCCGCGTGCCGCTGCGCGAATCCCGCACGCTGCACCACGACGGCAACGGCCGTTGGGGCGCCGGCAAGGTAATGGTCCGCGCGGCGCCTCCGGGCACCGGCGTCATCGCCGGCGGTCCGATGCGCGCCGTGCTCGAAACCCTCGGCGTCCAGGACGTCGTGGGCAAGTCGACCGGCTCGTCGAACCCTTACAACATGGTCCGCGCCACGTTCGAGGCGCTCAAGGCCCAGTCCTCGCCCCGCCAGATCGCCGCCAAGCGCGGCAAGAAGGTCAGCGATGTCATGGGTCGTCGGGCCGACGGCGCTTCGGCGCCTGACGCGATCGAGGGCTAGTCATGTCTGAGAAAAAAACCGTCACCGTCCGCCAGACGGCCAGCCCGCTGCGTCGCAAGGGCGACCAGCGCGCGACCCTCGCGGGTCTGGGCCTGAACAAGATCGGCCGCACCCGCGTCCTGGAAGACACCCCGTCGATCCGCGGGATGATCGCCAAGGTCGCCCACATGGTGGAAGTGGTCGACTAAACCCGCTACAGAGCGCCGCCCGTCCCGCAAACCGCAGGACGGGCGGACTCTTTTTCTGCAAAGCCGAGTCCGGACCCCGGTCCGGGCGCCAGATCTCCAAGGAGAGGCACTCAAGATGACGAAGCTCAACGAACTCGCCCCCGCTGAAGGTTCGACCAAGAACCGCATGCGCGTTGGCCGCGGCCCCGGCTCCGGCAAGGGCAAGACCGCCGGTCGCGGCGTGAAGGGTCAGAAGGCCCGTTCCGGCGTCGCCCTCGGCGGCTTCGAAGGCGGCCAGATGCCGCTGCACATGCGCATGCCCAAGCGCGGCTTCAACAACCCCTTCGCCAAGAAGCTGGTGGAAGTGAACTTCTGGCGTCTCGAGCAGGCGATCGCCGCCGGCAAGCTCGATGCCAAGAAGGCCATCGACGCCGACGCCCTGATCGCGGCCGGTGTCATCCGTCGCAAGCTCGACGGCGTGAAGCTGCTGGGCAAGGGCGAGCTGACCTCGAAGATCGAGATCACCGTCTACCACGCCTCGGCCACCGCCCAGGCGGCGATCGAAAAGGTCGGCGGCAAGCTGACCACGACCCGCCCGGCCAAGGTTGAAGCCGAAGCCTGACGTCAGAAAGACGGCGCCCGGTGACAACGCCCGGCGCCGTCCCTATTTGTGACGCTCCTTAAAGAGTCGCGGGGAACTACATGGCTTCGGCCGCTGAGCAGCTAGCCGCAAATCTCAACTTCGGCGCCTTCCAGAAGGCGACGGAGCTGCATAAGCGCATCGGCTTCACCCTGATCGCGATGGTCGTCTATCGCCTCGGGACCTACATTCCCATTCCGGGCATCGATCCGGTTCAGTTCGCGCGGGCCTTCGAAGGCCAGAGCGGCGGCGTGCTGGGCATGTTCAACATGTTCTCCGGCGGCGCCGTCGAGCGGATGGCCATCTTCGCCCTGAACGTGATGCCGTACATCTCGGCCTCGATCATCGTGCAGCTGCTGGGGACGGTCTATCCGCCCTGGGAAAAGCTGCGCAAGGAAGGCGGGGAGGCGGGTCGCAAGACCCTCAACCAGTACACCCGCTACCTGACCGTGGTTCTGGCCTTCGTCCAGGCGACGGGCATCGCGTTCGGCCTTGTCCGCAGCGAGGGCCTGGTCGATCCGAACATCGCCCCGATGTTCTTCATCGTCTCGACGGTCGTCACCCTGATGGGCGGGACGCTGTTCCTGATGTGGCTCGGTGAGCAGATCACCAGCCGCGGCGTCGGCAACGGCATCAGCCTGCTGATCTTTGCCGGCATCGTCGCGGTCCTGCCGCGCAGCATCTGGCAGCTCCTGCAACAGGTCCAGGTCGGCGCGATCGCCGCCTGGCAGCTGTTCGCCCTGTTGTTCCTGGCCGTGAGCGTGATCCTCGCGATCGTCTTTATGGAGCGCGCGCAGCGCAGGCTGCTGATCCAGTATCCAAAGCAGCAGCGCGGCAACCGCATGGTCGGCGGCGAAAGCTCCTTCCTGCCGCTGAAGATCAACACCTCGGGCGTGATCCCGCCGATCTTCGCCTCGTCCCTGCTGTTGCTGCCGGCGACGGTGATGGGCTTTGTGGCCGCGGCCAACCTGCCGGACTGGCTGGGGTGGCTGCCGACGGTGGTGGGCCAGCTCCAGCACGGCCAGCCGCTGTTCATGGTCTTCTACGGCGGCCTGATCATCTTCTTCTGTTTCTTCTACACCTCGGTGGTCTTCAATCCTGACGACACGGCCGAGAACCTGCGCAAGTACGGCGGCTTCCTGCCGGGCATCCGGCCCGGCAAGCGGACGGCGGAGTACCTGGACTACGTCCTGACCCGCCTGACTGTGATCGGCGCGGCCTATATCGCCGCGGTCTGCCTGCTGCCCGAATTCCTGATCAGTTTCATGGGCGCGCCGGAGTCCACGCGGGCGCTCGGCGGCACCTCCATCCTGATTGTGGTCTCGGTGACCATGGACACGGTGGCGCAGATCCAGTCGCATCTTCTGGCCCACCAGTATGAGGGCCTGATCAAGAAGTCGAAGCTGCGGGGCGGCCGGAAGTAAGCCGGCCGGGCCGTGAAGGCGCCCCGCCGCAAGAGCGGGGCGAGGGGAGACGACCGATGAATCTGATCCTGTTCGGCCCGCCGGGAAGCGGCAAGGGCACACAGGCCAAGCGGCTGGTCGACGAGCGGGGCATGGTCCAGCTCTCGACCGGCGACATGCTTCGCGCCGCGATCGCCGCGGATTCGCCGATGGGCCGGATCGTGGCGCCGATCATGGCGTCGGGCGGACTGGTGCCGGACGAGATTGTTATCGGCCTGATCGCCGAGCGCATGGACGAGGCCGACGCGGCCGGCGGAGCCATCTTTGATGGCTTCCCCCGGACCCTGGCCCAGGCCGAGGCGCTGGACGGGATGCTGAAGGGACGGGGATCACGCATCGATGTCGTGATCCGTCTGCTGGTCGATGACGCGGCGCTGCTCGAGCGCGTCACCGGCCGATTCGAACAACAGGGCCGTCCGGACGACAACCCGGAGACCTTCAAGACCCGCCTGGGCGCCTACAATGCCCAGACGGCCCCGCTGCTGCCCTACTACGAGGGGCAGGAAAAACTGAAAGCCGTTGATGGCATGGGCTCGATGGAGGCGGTTTCCGCCGCGATCCGGTCCGCGCTGGAGACGGTCCGGACCTGAGACGGATAGGTTGAAATTCAACCTTTTCCGGCATTGACGGAAGCGCAACGATCCCTATAACGGTGCGCTTCCGCGAAAGGCGCGACTCCCGCGTCGGCTCGAAGTGCAAGCTTAGAGCCGGTGTGATTGTCGCGTTTCATTTTGCGCGTGCGTCCTACAGGGCGCGATTAAAGAGAGATTAGGCGTGGCCCGTATCGCAGGCGTCAATATTCCGACGAACAAGCGCGTAGTGATCGCGCTTCAGTATATCCATGGCATCGGCCAGCGCTCGGCGAAGGACATCGTCGCCCGGGTCGGTATCGATGACGCGCGTCGCGTCAACCAGCTGACCGACGCCGAAGTCCTCCAGATCCGCGAAGCGATCGACAAGGACTTCACCGTCGAAGGCGACCTGCGCCGTGAGACGTCGACCAACATCAAGCGTCTGATGGACCTGGCCTGCTACCGCGGCCTGCGTCACCGCAAGGGCCTCCCGGTCCGCGGTCAGCGCACGCACACGAACGCCCGCACCCGCAAGGGTCCGGCCAAGCCGATCGCCGGCAAGAAGAAGTAAGAGAGAGCCTCGATGGCCAAGGAACCGGCTCGCGTAAAGAAGCGCGAACGCAAGAACATCACCTCGGGCGTGGCGCACGTGAACGCCTCGTTCAACAACACCATGATCACCATCACCGACGCCCAGGGCAACACGATCTCGTGGTCCAGCGCCGGCGCGATGGGCTTCAAGGGCTCGCGCAAGTCGACCCCTTACGCCGCCCAGATGGCCGCCGAAGACGCCGGCAAGAAGGCCGCCGAACACGGTGTAAAGACCCTGGAAGTGAACGTCTCCGGTCCGGGTTCGGGTCGTGAGTCGGCCCTGCGCGCCCTGCAGGCCGCCGGCATGACGATCACGACCATTCGCGACGTGACCCCGATTCCGCATAACGGCTGCCGGCCGCCCAAGCGTCGGCGAGTCTGAGTTCAAATAGCTGCCCATCCCGTCGCCGGCCGCGCGTTATTGCGGCCGGCGAATATGCGTTCCAAGGACATCCGCCCGTGATCGAAAGAAACTGGAACGAGCTCATTCGCCCCGAAAAGCCGATGATCGAGACTGGCGCCGACGCGAGCCGCAAGGCGCGCATCGTCGCTGAACCCCTCGAGCGCGGCTTCGGTGTGACGCTCGGCAACGCGCTGCGTCGCGTTCTGCTCTCCTCCCTGCAAGGCGCGGCCGTGACCGCCGTCCAGATCGACGGCGTGGTTCACGAATTCTCCTCGCTGGAAGGCGTGCGTGAGGACGTCGTCGACATCGTCCTCAACATCAAGCAACTGGCCCTCCGGATGCATTCCGAAGGCCCCAAGCGCATGACCCTGCGGGCCACCGGCCCCGGCGTTGTGACCGCCGGCCAGATCGAAGTCCCCGCGGACATCGAGATCCTCAACCCCGACCACGTGCTCTGCACCCTGGACGACGGCGCCAACGTGCGCATGGAGTTCACGGTCAACAACGGCAAGGGCTACGTCCCGTCGGAGCAGAACCGTCCGGAAGACGCCCCGATCGGCCTGATCGCGGTCGACGCCCTGTACTCGCCGGTCAAGCGCGTCGCCTATCGCGTCGAGCCGACCCGTCAGGGTCAGTCGCTCGACTATGACAAGCTGGTGCTGGAAGTCGAAACCAACGGCGCCGTCGGTCCCGTGGACGCGGTGGCCTACGCCGCCCGCATCCTGCAGGACCAGCTGCAGATCTTCATCACCTTCGAAGAGCCCAAGGCCAAGACCGACGGGGAAGCGAAGCCGGAGCTGCCGTTCAACCCGGCGCTGCTGAAGAAGGTCGACGAACTGGAGCTGTCGGTCCGTTCGGCCAACTGCCTGAAGAACGACAACATCGTCTACATCGGCGACCTGATCCAGAAGACCGAAGCCGAGATGCTCCGCACCCCGAACTTCGGCCGCAAGTCGCTGAACGAGATCAAGGAAGTGCTCGCGGGCATGAACCTGCATCTCGGGATGGACGTGCCCAACTGGCCGCCGGAAAACATCGAAGACCTGGCCAAGAAGTTCGAAGACCAGATCTAGTCCGACTTTCGCGCTATCTCCCGGATCGTCCGCAAGGGCGGTTCGGGGCCTTGAGACGCCGCAACAGCGGTCGAGGGCCCCGGCGCTTCGTTCTGACCCAGGCGGGAAACAGGCTGGGATGGGTGACAACACTGCGGGCTGAGGCCCAGGAGAGACCAACATGCGTCACGGTAAGGCACACCGTAAACTGGGTCGTACGACCGCTCACCGGATGGCGATGTTCGCCAACATGTCGGCGAGCCTCATCAAACACGAGCAGATTGTCACCACCCTGCCGAAGGCCAAGGAACTGCGCCCGATCGTCGAGAAGCTGATCACGCTCGGCAAGCGCGGCGATCTGCACGCCCGTCGTCAGGCGATCAGCCAGGTTCGCGACATCGAGCAGGTCGGCAAGCTCTTCGCCGTGCTCGGCCCGCGCTACAAGGCCCGCAACGGCGGCTACATCCGCGTGCTGAAGGCCGGTTTCCGCCACGGCGACAACGCCCCGATGGCCCTGATCGAGTTCGTCGATCGCGACCCGAAGGAAAAGGGCAAGGACTCCGGTCCGGTCCAGGACTTCAGCGCCGACGAATAGGCCTCGCGCAAGCGACCCGAGTTTCTGAAAGGCCCCGGAGCGATCCGGGGCCTTTTGCTTTGGCCTGAGGGGAGGGTGCTCCCAATGTCTGCAACGGGTGGTTAGCGAACGTTGCCTCGCACGCGTTCAATCGCTGAATCGACCCCGGCTTGGACATCCTGTATTCGTTGGCCGCACCGACTTGGGGACGTCCGCTGCCCGACATCTTTCTCTCCTACAACCGCGTGGATCAGCCGCGCGCGAAGCTGTTTGCGGACGCGTTTGCGGCTGAAGGTTTCGACGTCTGGTGGGACGCGACGCTTAGGTCGGGCGAGGCCTATGACGAGGTGACCGAGACGGCCCTGCGCACGGCCAAGGCCGTGGTGGTGCTGTGGTCACCGCGCTCGGTCGTCTCGCGCTGGGTGCGGGCCGAGGCCACGCTGGCCGATCGCAACCTGACGCTGGTGCCCTGTACCATCGAGCCCTGCGACCGCCCGATCATGTTCGAGCTGACGCAGACAGCGGAGCTCAGCCACTGGCAGGGGGATGCGGCGGACAAGGTCTGGCGGGCGTTCCTGACCGACGTGAGGCGGTTCGTGGGGAAAGAGGGGCCGACCGAAGCTGTCCAGGCCGCCCCGCCAGCGCCCCTGCCGCTGCCCAGCAAACCCTCCATCGCGGTGATGCCCTTCGCCAATCTCTCAGGAGATCCGGACCAGGAGTATTTCGCCGACGGGATGGTCGAGGAGATCAGCAACGCCCTCTCCCGCTTCAGGTCGTTGTTCGTGATCGCGGGCAGTTCGACCCTGACCTTCAAGGGCAAGAATGCGGCGGCCCAGGAGGCGGCCCGGCAGTTGGGTGTGCGCTTCGTGCTGGAAGGCAGCGTGCGGAAGGCCGGCGCTCGCGTGCGTATTGCGGTGAAACTGATCGACGCGGTGAGCGGAGAGCAGATCTGGACACACCGGTTCGAGGACACGCTGGAGGATATCTTCGACCTGCAGGACAAGGTGGCCGTTGCCGTCGCCGGCAGGATCGAGCCGACCATCCAGCAGGCCGAGGTCCAGCGTGTCAGCTCACGGCCAACCGAGAACATGGGCAGCTATGATCTCTACCTGCGCGCGATGCCGCTGGTTGCGAGTGCGACGGAGGACAACTACTTGGCCGCCCTCGATCTCCTACGGCGGGCGATCACCCTGGATCCGGGGTACGCGCCGGCGCTCGCCGCGTTGGCGATAACCCACACTCGCTTGTTCATGTTCGGTTGGTCGGACGACCCAGAAGGTCACAGGCGCGAAGGTTTGGCGATGGCCCAGCGCGCCCTGAGAGCCGGCAGGGATGACGCCGCCGTCCTGACCGCAGTCGCCTTTGCGACAGTGCGACTGGGCGGCAATCCGGTCGAGGCCCAGGAGCTTGCGGCTCGGGCGACAGACCTCAATCCGGGTTCCGCCGCAGCTTGGTCGACGCGCGGCAGTCTTCACATGTTCAATGGGGAGACGGACCTGGCGGTCGAGGCCCTCGAATCCGCTATTCGCCTCGATCCGACGGGGCCCAGGCAACCAGCCTACATCGGCGTGTTGGGCCAGGCCCGGTTTCTTCAGCGTCGTTTCGACGAAGCCGTCGGACTGCTGCGGGAGTCGGTTCAGCACCAGGAACTCCCCGCCCATTCGGTATTTCTCGCGGCCGCTCTTGGCCATCTGGGCGACGCGGCGGGGGCGGCGCGGGCGCTCGCGCGCTACCGACAGGCGTCGCCCAGACCGGTCGAAGATTTCGTCCGGTCCACCTACCGGCCAGACGCATCCGCCAATCTTATCCTCGAGGGCCTCGCCCTGGCTGAGGGGGAGAGCCCCGACGGGGTGGTGAGCTGACGACCGCTTTGGGTCGGAAGCGGCCTCTGCACGCCAGGCACAATCACAAACCTGGTTGGTTCGTCCTTTGCGAGGTCACAGAGGCCGCCGGGCGGCGTGGCGGATGCGGATGATCCGGACGTCATCTGTCGTGACCCGGTACCGGATCAGATAGGGGCGAAGGGTTGCGAGCTCCCGCTTCCCACCGGGAGCGGGGCGGCCACGGTCAGCATGCGCCGCGAGCGTCTCGCCCGCAGCCTGGAGATCGCTCGTGATTCTCGCGGCGGCGACTGGACTGAACCGGGCGACGAAGGCGCGGATCCTCGCGAGATCGCGAATGGCCGTTGGAGACCAGACTACTCGCCGCATTCCGGCGGCGGAAGCTCATCGGGCGTTCCCCAAGACTTGACCCACCGCATGACCGCTTCATGGCTGATGAAGCGGCCGGCGGCGAAGTCTGCTTCGTCCTCAGCATCTGCTGCGGCTTCCGCTTCCTCATCGATCTCCTCGAAGAGGTCGAACTCCTGGGCGGGGTCCTCGGAGAAGCCGGGTTTGTCTTCAGGCATGGCGGGAATCTGCGCCGCCTGACGCGTATTGTCAATAAATACGACTTTAGAGATTGTCCGCGTTTCATCAGCAGCCTGAAGGCGAACCAGGCCAGGCCGAGAACGACGCCGAGCGCCGGCCATATCCAGGCCGTATCGAGCAGGAAGGTCGACGGGCCGTCCGCCATCGGGACGATCCGGGCTTCAGGCAGAGTCGGCGGCGCGGTCATGGCCTACTCCCGCGTCAGGTCCTGGCGCTGGAACAGCCAGACGGCCAGGGCGGTAAGGCCGGCGATCCAGGCGATCAGGGCGACCAGCGCCAGCGGCCAGTTGATGTCCGGCGTCATCCCCATCTGCGGTGGCGCCAGGGCCGCCTTCAACAGGTCGGACTGCAGCACCGGGAAGCCGAGCAGATATTGCAGCGGCGGCTCCAGCGGGTTTTCGAACCCTTTCTGGAGCTGGCTGACCGTGAAGCCCTGGACGACCCAGGCGCCGACGGGAACCAGCAGGGCGGCGAGGCCGGCGCGCGTGGCCACCGCGATCACCGCCGCCAGGGCCCCCAGGGCCATCATCTCGAGGAAGGCGATGCCGAACATGCCGGCCAGCTGGACGTTGGCGTTGCCCTCGGCCGCCGCCCAGGTGACGCCACCGCCGGTCAGCACGGCCGACAGAAGCCCGGCGATGATCCCGCCCACGGCCAGCAGCACCAGGCCGATCGCGGTGACCAGGCCGAACGTGCCGATCTTGCCGAGCAGCAGGTTGGCCCGCGTGTTGCGCGGCGTGAGGAACCGCCAGGTCTCCCAGCGATAGTCGCCGGCCAGGATGGCCGTGGCGGCGATCAGGAAGAACAGCTGCACGATGAAGAAGTTGGAGCCGGACACGGCGTCGATCGCCTGGTTGAGCAGCGAGACCGGTGCGCGGCCGAGCGCCGCGGCCGGGTTGCCCTCGGCGGCGGCCCTGGCCAGCAGGTTGCGCATCAGCAGACCCTGGACCAGGCCGATGAGGATGCTGACGATCGGCACGAACGCCAGGCTCCAGAACACGGTTCCGCGCGCCTTGAAGAAGCGCAGCCGCTCGGCGGCGAAAGCGTCAGCGAGCATCCGCGTCTCCCGTGGAATCGAGGAACACCTTTTCCAGGTCGCCGCCGATCCAGCGGGCCTCGGTGATGTCGACATCCGCCCTGGCCAGGGCCTTGATCAGGGCAGGGGCCTCGTTGCGGGTGATGGCGGCGAACACGGCGTGCTCGCCGTCCGCTGTTCCCTTGGCCCCGAGGATCTCCAGCACCTGCGCCGTCGGCGTCGCGATCAGGCGCAGGCGCTCGTTGATCCCGGTCAGGGCGTCGACCCGTCCCCCGGCGACCAGCTTGCCCCGGTCGAGAATGGCGACGGAGTCACAGACCCGCTGAACCTCGTCCAGCTGGTGGCTGGCGAGGATGATGGTCACCCCGTCCCGGTCGGCCAGCTCGCGCATCAGGGCGCGGATCTCCAGGATGCCCGCCGGGTCCATGCCGCTGGTAGGCTCGTCGAGGATCAGCACCTCGGGTTTGGTCAGCAGGGCGGCGGCGAGCGCCAGCCGCTGCTTCATGCCCACGGAGTAGCCGTTGACCTTGCGGTCGGCGGCCTCGGTAAGGCCGACGCGGGAGAGCCAGCCGTCGATGTCCGGGGCTTTTTCGCCGGACTCCAGCGCCAGCATCTTCAGGGTCTCGCGCGCGGTCAGCCAGGGCAGGAAACGCGGCGTCTCGATGACTGCCCCGATCCGCCGCAGCGCGCCGATATCGCCGGCCGGCGCGCCGAGCAGGCGTGTCTCGCCCAGTGTCGGCCGGACCAGCCCAAGCACGATGCGGAACAGGGTGCTCTTGCCGGCCCCGTTGGGACCCAGGATGCCGAAGATGCCGCCGCGCGGAATCTCCAGCGTCAGGCCATCCAGCGCCTTGACCGTGCCGTAAGTCTTGCTGACTCCGACAGCCTCGAGGGCGAAACTCATTGGGTCATCCGGTGGGCCGCTCCCGGTCATATAGGCGTGACAGGCGCGGACTATGACGTCGCGACTTGAGTCCGCCAAGCGCCCGGGTGCAGATGACGGGCCACTCGCCAGGAAGTCCCCATGACCTCGCTTGTCCACCGTCTCTGTCTGGCCCTGACAGCCCTGTTCCTGATCGCCGCACCGGCGCGGGCGGCGGATCGGGCGCCGGTGATCCTGATCTCCATCGATGGCTTCCGCGCCGACTACGCGACCCGCGGCCTGACGCCGACCCTCGCCGCTCTCGCGGCTGAAGGCGGCTGGGCGCGGGAAGGCATGCGGCCGTCCTTCCCCGTCAACACCTTCCCCAACCACTACACGCTTGTGACCGGCCTTCGGCCGGATCAGCACGGCATCACCGACAACACCCTGTTCGATGCCGCGCGGCCGGGTGTGAAGTTCAACATGTACGCGCGCGACCAGGTCGAGGACCGGTTCTGGTGGGACGGCGGCGAGCCGGTCTGGGTGACTGCTGAACGCGCGGGGATCAAGACCGCGACCATGTTCTGGCCGGGTTCGGAGGCGCCGGTGCGCGGCGTGCGGCCGACCATCTGGTTCCCGTACCAGGAGTCACTCGTGGCATTCGACCGGGTCGACCGGCTTCTCGGCTGGCTGGACCGGCCAGCGCGGGAGCGTCCGCGCTTCATGACGCTCTATTTCGAGGCGGTCGACACGGTCGGTCACCGGGTCGGGCCGGACGGCGCCGATCTGAACGCCGCGCTTGTCGAGACCGACGCGGCGTTGGCCCGGCTCGTCGCCGGGCTCAAGGCGCGGGGCCTGTACGGCAAGGTCAATCTGGTCGTGGTCGCCGATCACGGGATGGCGCCGGTGGCGCGCGAACGCTCGGTCTTTCTGGACGACCTGGTTCCCGGCGGCGGCGTCAGGCCGGTGACCCTGGGCTCGGTGGCGGGCCTGATCGCCGAAACGCCGGCGGCCGAAGCCGCTCTGCTCGGCAAACACGATCATGTCGAGTGCTGGCGCAAGGCGGACTTGCCGGCCCGGTTCCACTACGGGACCCACCCGCGGATTCCGCCGATCATCTGCCTGTCTGAAACGGGGTGGGCGTTGACGACCCGGGAGTCGTTCGCCCGGTCGGCCGGGACGAAGCGCGCCGGCGCGCATGGGTTCGATCCGGATGCGGTGGAGATGCGCGCGCTGTTCATCGTGCACGGTCCGGCATTCCGGCCCGGTGTCATTCTGCCGGTGTTCGACAATGTCTCGGTCTATCCACTCGTGATGACGCTGCTGGGCCTGACGCCGCGGCCCAACGACGGGACGCTGAGGGACACCGCGCCCGCCCTGAAATGAGGCCGGCGTTTCCCGGTGGCCTGACCGGCTTGACCGAATAATTGCAATATGCGTTAAATATTTTGCATATTGCAAAGGAGACCGTCGTGACCGCCAAACGCGCCCTGTCGTCCGCCGTGGTCTATCGCGACCCCAAGGCGGCGCTGAAGTTCCTGGCTGACGCCTTCGATTTCGAGACCACCCTGCTTATCGAGGACGAGGCCGGCAATCTGGCCCACTCCCAGATGGTCTACGGCGACAGCATCGTGATGGTCGGCAACGAGTGGACCGACGAGCACAGGAGCCCGTTGTCGATCAGCGGGCTGATGACCCAGACGGTGCACATCCAGCTGGCCATGGGGGAGGGGACGGTCGACAACCATTGCGAGCGCGCCCGCAAGGCCGGGGCGGTGATCCTCGTCGAGCCGGAGACCCAGTTCTATGGCGACCGCACCTATCGCTGCAAAGACCCGGAGGGCCACGTCTGGACGGTCAGCCAGACGGTGGAGGTCAAGGGGCCCGAGGACTGGCACACGGCCGAGATGGGTCTGAAGACCACCGTCTACAAAGTCTGATGACGTCAGCCGCGCTCGACCGGACCCTGGCAGCCCTTGCCGATCCGCACCGCAGGCAGGTTGTTGAACTGCTGCGCGACCGGCCCCGGCGGGCGGGAGAGCTGGCCCAGGCGGCGGGCCTGTCCGCCCCGGCTATGAGCCGTCACCTGCGCACCCTGCGCCAGTCGGGGCTGGTCGAGGAGACCTCGCCGGACTTCGACGCCCGCGTGCGCGTCTATCAGCTGAGGCCCGAGCCCATGGTTCATCTGCTGCGTTGGCTGGAAGAGACCGAACGCCTCTGGACGGTCCAGCTGGCGGCCTTCAAGGCGCATGTCGAGAAGCCAGACTGATGGCGTCCCGGGTCCTTGTCTCCCTGCGGGTCAGGGCGACGCCGGCACGGGCATTCGAGGCGTTCACCGTCGAGATCGGCCAGTGGTGGGTGGCCAGTGATCTGTTCGCCTTCACCCCGCGCGCGCCGGGTGTTCTGTCCTTTGAGAAGGGCGAACGCCTGATCGAGACGCGGGGCGGCGGCAAGGTGTTCGAGATCGGCAGGGTCAGCGTCTGGGAGCCGGGCGTGCGCCTCGTGGTCGGCTGGCGTCAGGCGACCTTCATGCCGGACATGGCCACGGAGGTCGAGGTGACCTTCGAGCCGGTCGGTGAGGAAACCCGCATCACCGTCACTCACACCGGCTGGGACAGCGTCCCGCAGGCCCATGCGGCCAAGCACGGCTTCCCCGAGACGGCGTTCCTTGCGCGGCACGGCGAGTGGTGGCGGGTGCTATTGGGGCGGCTGGGGGAGTATCTGGGATGAGCAAATCTGACCCTTCTCCCATAGGGACAAGGAGGGGGCCGCCCTGCGAAGCGGGGCGGGAGGGTGAGGGGGTAAGCTCTCACCACCGTAACCCCTCACCCTCCCACGCCTTCGGCGCGGGCCCCTCCCTCTCCCTCCGGGAGAGGGAGCCATGAACCAGTCGGATATCCGCGCCCTCGCGCTCTCCCTGCCCGAAGCGCAGGAGCACCCACACTTCGAGCGCCCGTCGTTCCGGGTGCGAGGGAAGATCTTCGCCACCCTGCAGTCGGTCGGCGAAGACGGCGTGGAGAAGGTCGTCCTGAAGCTGCCCGTGCTGGTCAAGGAGTCGCTGCAGCAGACCGACGCCGCCGCCATCGTGTCGCTGGGAAACTGGGACAAGGGCGGCTGGACGCAACTCGACATCGGGCGCATGGACGGGGAGAAACTGGCCGATCTGGTGCGCCTCGCCTGGCGTCAGGTCGCGCCGAAGACGCTGATCGCCGGGGAGCGGGAATGACGGATCAACAGACGGTGGCTGCGCCCGGGGGGCGGCGCGCCGCGTTCGGCTTCATCTTCGCCTCGGCGGTCATGAACGCGGTCTCGTTCGGGATCATGATTCCGATCCTGCCAAACCTGATCAAGCAGTTCACGGGCGGCGACACCGCCCAGGCAGCGCAATGGAACGTCGTGTTCGCCGTCACCTGGGGCGTGATGCAGTTCGTCATCGGTCCGATCCTTGGCATGCTGTCGGACCGCTACGGCCGCCGGCCGGTGCTGCTTCTGTCGCTGTTCGGCCTCGGCGTGGACTTCCTGTTCATGGCCCTGGCCCCCGGTCTGGCCTGGCTGCTGTTCGGCCGGATTCTCAACGGCATGACCGCAGCCAGCTTCTCGACAGCGAGCGCCTATGTCGCCGACATCACACCGCCGGAGGGCCGCGCCAAGGCGTTCGGCTTCATGGGCTCGGCCTTCAGCTTCGGCTTCCTGATCGGGCCGGTGCTCGGCGGCGTGCTGGGCGACCTCAGCCTGCGGATGCCGGACCTGGTGATCGGCGCCTGGACCGTCGACATGGACCTGCGCCTGCCGTTCTTCGTCGCCGCGGCCCTGACACTGGTGAACTTCGTCTATGGCCTGATCGTGCTGCCGGAGTCGCTGCCGCCGGAAAAGCGGGCGGCAGCGTTCGACTGGCGCAAGGCCAACCCGGTCGGCGCGCTGAAGCTGCTGCGGTCGCATGCGGACCTGGTCCGGCTGGCCGGCGTCGGTTTCCTGTTCCAGCTGGCCCATACGGTGCTGCCGTCGATCTTCGTTCTCTACGTCGGCTATCGCTACAACTGGAGCCCCTCGACGATGGGCCTGACCATGGGCCTGACCGGCATTCTCGGCATCGCTGTCTCGATCTTCCTGGTCGGGCCGGTGGTGAAGCGGATCGGCGAGAAGGGCGCGCTGCTGGTCGGCTGTCTGTTCGGGTGTCTCGGCTTCATCATCTACGGCTTCGCACCGACCGGCGTCTGGTACCTGATCGGCACACCGGTGTTCGCCCTGATGGGTCTGGTGCAGCCGGGGCTCATGGGGCTGATGACCCGCCGGGTCGGTCCGACCGAGCAGGGCCAGCTCCAGGGCGCCAACCAGAGCCTGCAGGGCATCGCCTCGATCGCCGGGCCGGCGATCTTCGGCCTGACCTTCGCCTGGTCGGTCGATCATGACTCCAGCTTTCACCTGCCGGGCCTGGCCATCTGGCTCGCGGCGGCGATGCTGCTGACGGCGTTCGTCATCGCGCTGAAGGCCGGGGCGGAACCCACCAGGGTCTGAAGGCCTTCAACGCCATCATTGCGCCCGAAATCTTCGCTGTTCTGGGATCGGGGACCATCCTGATCCGAAAGACCTCATGCGCGCCGTGAAACTGCTCCTTCCCGTCCTGGCCCTGCTGGCCGCCTGTTCCGATCCCGCCGCGAAGTCGCAGGCGCAGGACGCGGGGCTTGCCCAGCCGACCAAGGCGCCGCCCTCCAGCGTCGAGGGCATGAAGACCTCCTTCGCCCCGGTGGTGAAGCGGGCCGCGCCGGCGGTGGTCAACGTCTCCAGCCGTCGCACGGTGCGCCAGCGCGTCGATCCGTTCTGGGATCTGTTCACCGGCGGCGGCGCGCCGCAGCAGCGTGTGGCGCAGTCCCTCGGATCGGGCGCCATCGTCCGCTCCGATGGCGTGATCCTGACCAACAACCACAACATCGACGGCGCCGACGAGATCATGGTCCAGCTGGCCGACCGTCGGGAGTTTCCGGCCAAGGTACTGCTGGCCGACCCGCGCTCGGACCTCGCTGTGCTGAAGATCGACACCGGCGGCGAGCGCCTGCCGGTGATCGCCATCGATGATCAGGAGGGCATCGAGGTCGGTGACCTGGTGCTGGCCATCGGCAACCCGTTCGGCGTCGGCCAGACCGTGACCAACGGGATCATCTCGGCCACGGCCCGCTCGAACGTCGGCATCACCGACTACAGCTTCTTCATCCAGACGGACGCGGCGATCAATCCGGGCAACAGCGGCGGGCCGCTGGTGGACATGGACGGGGACCTGATCGGTATCAACACGGCGATCCTCTCGCGCTCGGGCACCTCGTCCGGTGTCGGGTTCGCGATTCCCGCCGCCATGGCGCGGCAGGTGGTCAACGCTGCCCTGGGCGGCGACCACGCGGTGATCCGGCCCTGGCTCGGCGCCCGGACCCAGACGGTGACCGCCGACGTCGCCCGCAGCCTAGGCTTCCCGGCTCCGCGCGGCGTGGTGATCACCGACATCTGGCCCGGCGGCCCGGCCCAGCGCGCGGGCCTGAAGGTCGGAGACGTCATCCTCACCGTCGGCGGTGAGGCGGTGAACGACGAGGGCGGGGCGACCTACCAGTTCGGGTCGCGCCGCACCGGTGAACAGGTTCCGGTCCGCATCCTGCGCGACGGCGCCGAGCGTACGGTTCAGGTCCGCGCCGATCCGCCGCCCGGCGGTCGCGGCGACGAGCGGACTATCTCCGGCGCCAACCCCTTCCAGGGCGCCACGGTCGCTACCCTGTCGCCGGCAGTGGCCGACGAGATCGGCGTCGACCCCTTCGACGGCAAGGGCGGCGGCGTGGTCGTGACCCGCGTGGCCCAGGGCTTCGCCCAGCAGGCGGGCCTCAAGCCCGGAGACATGGTCCGGGAGATCAACGGCCGCCAGATCCGCTCGCTCGGCGACCTCAACAGCGCCATCGGCGAAGGCGGCAAGGTCTGGCGCGTCACCATCCAGCGCGGCGGCCAGCTGATCACGGCGGCGTTCCGGACCTAGGGGACATGTACCGCAGGTACGTGTCCCCCAATCGAGCCGCGAGACCCCCGGACGCGCAATTAGGGGACACGTACCTGCGGTACATGTCCCCGACTGATGCTAAACCCTCATCATGTCCGACCTGTTCGAGGCCGCCGGCCTGACTCCACACGCCCCCGCGCCGCTCGCCGAGCGGCTGCGGCCGCGCGCGCTGGAGGAGGTGGTCGGTCAGGATCACCTGCTCGGCGAGGGCGGTCCGATCCGGCGGATGATCGCCGGCAACCGTCTGGGCTCGATGATCCTCTGGGGGCCGCCGGGCACCGGCAAGACGACCATCGCCCGCTTGCTGGCGAAGGCGGCCGGCTATGAGTTCCAGCAGATCAGCGCCGTCTTCTCCGGCGTCGCCGATCTGAAGAAGGCCTTCGAGCAGGCGAAGATGCGCCGCGCCGCCGGCCAGTCGACCCTGCTGTTCGTCGACGAGATCCACCGCTTCAACCGCGCCCAGCAGGATGGCTTCCTGCCGTTCGTGGAGGAGGGGACCATCACCCTCGTCGGGGCGACGACCGAGAACCCCAGTTTCGAGCTCAACGGCGCCCTGCTGTCGCGCTGCCAGGTCTATGTGCTGCGCCGGCTCGACGAGGCCGCGATGGAACAGCTGCTGCAACGGGCCGAGGCGGAGACGAGTCTGACCCTGCCACTCGAGCCGGCCGCCCGCGAGGCGATGATCGCCATGGCCGACGGTGACGGGCGGTATCTGCTTACCCTTGCCGAGACCTTGCTGGCGATCGGCTCGCCCAAGCCTCTGACCCCGGCCGAGCTTGGCCAGGTGCTGCAGAAGCGCAGCCCGGCCTACGACAAGGACCGCGAGGAGCACTACAACCTCATCAGCGCCCTGCATAAGTCGGTGCGCGGCAGCGACCCGGACGCGGCCCTCTACTGGCTGGCGCGCATGCTGGAGGGCGGCGAGGACCCGCTGTTCATCGCCCGCCGCCTGACCCGCATGGCCAGCGAGGACATCGGCGCGGCCGACCCGATGAGCCTGCTGCTGTGCAATGCGGCGAAGGACACCTACGACTTCCTGGGAAGCCCCGAGGGCGAACTGGCCCTGGCCCAGGCCTGTGTCCACATGGCCTGCGCGCCCAAGTCGGTGGCCGTCTACAAGGCCTTCGGCGCGGCGCGGAAGGCCGCCCGGGAGACCGGCTCGCTGGCGCCGCCCAGCCACATCCTCAACGCCCCGACCCGGTTGATGAAGGACCTCGGCTATGGCGCGGGCTATGCTTACGACCCCGACACCGAGGAGGGGTTCTCCGGGCAGAACTACTTCCCGGACGGCATGGAGCGACGGGTGTTCTACAAGCCGAAAGGCGAGGGCCACGAGGCCAAGGTGCGCGAGCGGCTGGAGCGCTGGGCCGGGATGCGGGCGAAGAAGGGTGGGGGTCAATGAACCCCTCTCCCGGAGGGAGAGGGAGGGGCCCGGCGCGCAGCGACGGGAGGGTGAGGGGTTACGGCCCTGGCCTGAAAACCCCACCCACCTTGATCCCTCATCCGACCTGCTCCGCAGGCCACCTTCTCCCTCCGGGAGAAGGAAGGCGATGAGTCCCCGACCCCCGAAGAAGACCAAGGCCCACGAAAAGCCGATCACCCTCACGCCGGAGGAGGTCGCCTTCATCCGCGGCATCGTGATCGCCGAGGACGCCCATATCATCGCCCTGAACAAGCCGGCGGGCCTCAGCAGCCAGGGCGGACGGATCAACGCCAATACGCTGGACGAGCTGACCTGGGCGTTCGCCCGGCCGGGCGGTTCGCGGCCGCGGCTGGTGCATCGGCTGGACCGCGATACCTCTGGCGTGATCCTCACTGCCCGCACCCAGCCAGCCGCAAGTTTCCTCGGCAAGGCCATGATTGCGAAGCGGTTTCGCAAGACCTACCTGGCCATTGTCGCGCCCGGTGCGCCGTCGCCGAGGGGCGGTGTGATCGACAGCGCCCTGCGCCGCGAGAGCATCGGCCGCGAGGCCTATATGCGCATCTCCCCGGCCGACCACCCCGACGCCGAGACCGCGAAGACCCGCTATCGCACCCTGGCGGCCACGCCCGAAGCGGCGCTGATGGAGCTGAGCCCCGAGACCGGGCGGATGCACCAGCTGCGCGTGCACATGGCCAGCCTCGGCCGGCCGATCATCGGCGATGTCCGCTACGGCGGCGCGCTGATGGCCGGCGGCCTGCCGGTTCCGCGTCTGATGCTGCACGCGGTCAAACTGACCTTCCCGCACCCGGACGGCGAGACGATGACGATCGAGGCCCCGCCGCCGGAGGACTTCCGGACGCTGGCGGAAGGCCTCGGGCTGGCGGCCGGGCTGGAACGCTGAAGCGGCCCGCGGGGTTCGACAGGCGCGCGCTCCCGTCGCATAAGGGCGCGATGGACAAACTCTTTCTCGTGGCCGCCGGCGGCGCGGTCGGCGCGGTGGCGCGTTACCTTGCCGGGATCGGCGCGACCCGCGTCCTCGGCGGCGGCTGGCCGTATGGCACCCTGGCCGTCAACGTCATCGGCGGGTTCGCCATGGGCCTCCTGGCGGCGAGCCTCGCCCTGCGCGGTGGCGGCGATCAGGAGCGCTGGCGTCTGTTGCTGGGCGTGGGCGTACTGGGTGGCTTCACGACCTTTTCGGCCTTCTCGCTGGAGGTCGCCCTGATGATCGAGCGGCGGCAACTGCCGCAGGCGTTCGGCTATTCGCTGCTGTCGGTTCTGGCGTCGGTCGCGGCGCTGTTCGCAGGCCTGATGCTCGCCCGCCGGGTTCTCGCCGCATGACCGCCCGCGAGGTCAAGACTCTCTACGTTGATCCGGCCGAAGCCGGCGAGGACGGGGTGCGACTGGACCGCTGGTTCCGCCGCCGCTGGCCACACCTGACCCAGGTCCAGATCCAGCGGCTGGCCCGCTCGGGGCAGATCCGCGTCGACGGCTCGCGCGCCAAGGCCGATACGCGGTTGCAGGCGGGCTCCATGGTCCGGGTGCCGCCGCTGCCCGACGCGCCGGATCCGACCGAGAAGATGGCCCTCTCGTCGCGCGATGCGGCCATGGCCCGCGCGATGGTGCTCTACGAGGACGAGGAGGTGCTGGTGCTCAACAAGCCCGCCGGCCTGGCGGTCCAGGGCGGCACCAAGACCAGCCAGCACGTCGACCGCCTGCTGTCGGCCTGGGGGGAGGGGCTCGAGCGTCCTCGCCTTGTCCATCGGCTCGACCGCGATACCTCCGGCGTGCTGGTCCTGGGCAAGACCCCGGCGGCGGCCGCGAAGCTGTCCGGCGCCTTTGCCCGTCACAAGGCGCAGAAGACCTACTGGGCGCTGGTCGTCGGCACGCCGCATCCGACCGAGGGCATTATCGACGTGCCCCTCGCCAAGAAGGGCATCAACGACCGCGAGATGGTCGTGCCGGTCGATCCCAAGGACCCCAAGGCCGAGGCCGCCGAGACCGAGTTCGTCACCATCAGCCGGGCCGGGCCCCGGGTCAGCTGGATGGCCCTGCGGCCACACACCGGCCGCACGCACCAGCTGCGCGCCCACATGAAGGCCATGGGCCACCCGATCCTCGGCGACCCCAAGTATGGCAACGAAAAGAGCGCGGCGCTGTCGGAGGGGCTGCAGCTGCAGCTGCATGCGCGCCGCTTGGTGATCCCGCATCCCTCGCAGGGCATGCTGGCCATCGAGGCGCCGATCAGCAAGGAAATGAAGGCGGGTTTCGAGCGCTTCGGCTTCTCGTCGGACGAAGCTGATCCCGAACCGTTCGCGAGGCGCAGCAAGAAGCGGTGACGATGTGACGCCAGAGATCGCCAGGGCGCTCCAGACCGGAGCGGGTCTGCTCTCGGCGGGGCGGCCGACCGAAGCCGTAGCCCTGCTGTCGGGCGTCGTCCGCGCCCAGCCCCGGCTGGCCGATGCGCGCCGCCTGCATGGCCTGGCGCTGCATGCCATCGGCCATCTCGAGGCTGCGGAACAGGAGCTGAAGGCCGCCTCGACGCTCGACAAGAAGGCGCCGGTGCTGATGGTCGAGCTGGCGGCGACCCAGCTGGCGCTCGGCCGCGATGCTGACGCCGAAAAGGCCCTGCGCGCCGCCCTGGCCCGAGACCGCCGGTATGTCCCGGCTGCCGGTGCGCTTGCGCGCTTGCTGATCAGCAAGGGCCGGGCGGCGGACGCCCTGAAGGTCACCCTGCCGCTGGCGGCCTCGGGCGACGATCCGGTGGCGCTCAGCATCCATGCCGAGGCCCTGCGCGCGCTGAACCGGCTGGATGAGTCGATCGCCGTCTCCCGGCGCATCGCCGACCGTCCCGGCGCCGATCCGGTCGCGCTTCACAATCTGGCGGTCAGCCTTGTCGACGCCGAGCGCTACGACGAGGCCGGGGCGACCCTCGATCAGCTGATCGCGAAGGGCGGCCAGTCACCCGAGACCGCGCGCCTGCGCGGGCGAGCGGTTCAGGGGCTCGGCCGCTACGACGAGGCCGAGAGGTCCTTCCGCGAGGCCCTGCGCCGCAAGCCGGACATGGCGCCGGCGCATCGCGACCTCGCCGACCTGATCTGGATGCGGACCGGCAGCGTTGCCGCGGCCAGCGAGACCCTCGACGCCGCTATCCGCCTGTCGCCCGGGGACCCGGCCCTGCGCATCGTCAAGTCCAAGCTGCTGGACTTCGCCGGCGAGACCGAGGCGGCCTACGAGGCCATCCTGCCGGTGGTGTCACGTCCCGACGCCGACCCCTACGCCGACATTTCGGCAGCCCAGATCATCATGATGAAGGACGCCGAGCGCGGACGGCTGCATGCCGAGCGCGCTCTGGCCCGGTCGCCGGGCGACCCGATGATCCTGGCGGTGTCGGCCGAGGCCAGTCTGGCCGCAGGGCTGCCGGACGAGGCAGCGCGACGCGCGCAGATCCTGCGCGAACAGTCGCCGCACGACCAGCAGGCGATCTGTCTGCTGGCCACGGCCTGGCGCATGATGGGCGACCCCCGCTACGGCGAGCTCTGCGACTACGACGCCTTCGTGAAGCCCTGGCGGCTGGACACGCCGCCGGGCTGGCCGACGCTCGACGCCTGGCTGGCGGACATGACCGTCGCGCTGAACGGCCTGCACAATCTCGAGGCCCATCCGATCGGTCAGTCCCTGCGTCAGGGCACCCAGACCAGCCAGAGCCTCGACCGTTCGGAAGACCCGGTGATCCGGGGGCTGTTCGACGCCATCCGGGGGCCGATCCAGCGGCATATCGAGATGCTCGGACGCGGCCGCGACCCGCTGCGGTCGCGCGCCACCGGCAGGTTCCGGGTCAATGGCTCCTGGTCGGTGCGCCTCAAGCCCGGCGGCCGCCACGTCAACCACATGCACCCCCGGGGCTGGCTCTCGACTGCCTGCTACATCGCCCTGCCGGATGCGATCGAGACGGGCCGCGAGGGCTGGATCGGCTTCGGCGAGCCTGGCGTACCGACGCAGGCGCCGCTGCCGGCCGAACACTGGGTCAAGCCCGAGCCGGGGCTGCTGGTGCTCTTCCCGTCCTATATGTGGCACGGCACGGTCCCCTTCGGCGGGGACCAGCCAAGACTGACCTGCGCGTTCGACGTGCTGCCGGCCTGACGGCTCTAGACCAGCCCTGTCACTGCCCGCGCCCCGGCGCTGTCGGGGAACACCGCCGTCTCGAGCGCTGCGCGATCCACGCCCATGTGATCGGCCAGCACGCCCTTGAACAGGCCGCGCATGTCCAGGGTCGGACGGGTGTCGCGGCCCTCGAAAAGGGCGTCGGACCGCAGGGTCGGCCAGTCACCGATGATCCCGCCGGGTTTGAGCGCGCCGCCCAGCACGAGCGCCGTCGATCCGGTGCCGTGATCCGTGCCGCTGGTGCCGTTCACGCGCGCGGTCCGGCCGAACTCAGTCGCGACCACGACGACCGTGTCGCTCCAGGCCTCGCCCAGTCCCTCGTTCAGTCCGGCCAGCAGGGCGTCGAGATACAGCAGCCGCGTCGCCAGCTGTCCCTCGGCCGCGCCCTGGTTGGCATGGGTGTCCCAGCCATCGACCGAGATGGCGACGATCTGGGGGCCGCCTGGCTGGGTCATGAACCCGGCGACCGTCTTGCCCAGGGTGCGCGCGACCCTCTGTCCCTGCCGGACAAACCCTGCGACGCCGCCGGATCCGTCCATGCCGGGCGCTGTGCCGCCGGCCATGCCGCCCTGGGCGGTGGCGGCCATCGCCTCGGTCTGCAGCCCGCTCGCCAGCGCCGGGGCGAGCAGCGGATCGCCCGCATAGAGGTCCATCAGTATCCCGGGCAGGCGCGGACTGCCTTCGCCCGCCGCGCCGGGCGACCAGGACGCCGCCTGGGTCGGTCCGCGCAGGATCAGCGGCGCCGTGGCCCCGACTGACAGAGCCTCGACCTTGCGCCCCCCTGCCGCGGTCAGGGCGCGGTTGAGGAAACCGGAGGCCGTCCCGTAAACCACGGATGCGCCGCTCTCGAGCACGTCCTGCGCCTCGAAGTGCGACCGGGCCCGGTCAGGGCTGGCGATGGCCGGCGCGATCCGGGCCTGCCCCTTCAGCGACAGGGCGTGGACCCCCGCGAGGGCGGGGTGCAGGCCGAAGGTCCCGTCCAGCTTCAGCGCCACATTCGCCGGGATCGCGATCCGCCCGCGCAGGGCGGCGTAGTCGGGATCGCCGACGGGCGGTGACACCGACAGGCCATCCATGCCGCCACGGGCGAGCACAGTGATCAGCTTCCGGCGTCCGGCGGTGTCGTCGGCGAAGGCGGCGCGACCCATGAAGGCGACGCCGAGACCAAGGCCGCCGGCGGCCGCGAGCAGCGACCGGCGTGTGGGGGCAGGGCGGGTCATCGGCGCTGGAACTCCGGACTCATGAGCAGAATCGACAGGGCTTCCTGCCGCGACTCGGCGCGGGCGACGGCCTTGCGGACCGGGTCGCCCAGCCGCGCGCCGAGGGCTCCGGCGGCGATCGGGCCGGGGGCGAGGTCGGCGGCGACCACGGCGGAGAACCCTTCGGCCCAGGCCATCCGCTTGATGATCGCGTCCGGCGCCGCCCAGGTTATGGCCTCGTCGGACCAGCCCTTGGGCGAGGGCGGGGAGAACACCCGCTGGCCCATCGCCAGCAGCGGCGGCGAGATGTGCTCGATCGCCCCCGGCTGCCCGCCGATGGCCCGCCAGCTCGAGATCAGGAACTCGTAGGGCGTCTTCAGCTTTCGCGGCGCGGGGTCCCAGGCCTCCGGCGCGTTGATCAGCGCCTCGGCTACACGGGTCAGGTGGCCGCCGGACTCCATCCAGGCCGCCTCCAGCCGCGCCACCAGCGATGGCGGTGGATCATCGGCCACAAAGTGCCGGGCGATCTTGAGGCAGACGTGACGCGCTGTAGCCGGATGCGCGGCCAGGTCCTTCAGAACCGCAAGGGCCTGTTCTGCGCCGGCCGCCGGATAGGATTTTCCCATCACAGTCCGGGCGCCCGGCTCATGCGTGGCGAGGCGGAAGACAAACTCGCCCCGCCGGTCGACCGTCTCGCGCTGGCCCCCGACGCTCCAGCCGGTCAGGGCCCGGGCGAACTCGGTGACGTCGGCCTGGCTGTAGCCGCCATCCACGCCGACCGTGTGCAGCTCGAGGATTTCGCGCGCGAGGTTCTCGTTCAGGCCCCCGCCGATGCCGGGCAGGGGGCGCCGCTTCAGATAGGCCGCGGCCGGGCTTTGCGGGCCGACCGACTGCACCTGGTCGAGATAGACCAGCATTCCCTGGTGGGCGGTCGAAGCGACCAGCAGGTCCTCGAACCGGCCGAACACGCGCGGCCGGATCGCCTCCTGCTCGAACGGACCGACGAGCACCGAGGTAATCAGCTTGACGCCCGAGACGGTGAAATGGTTGGCCCAGAACAGCGCCCAGCGCTCGCGAAAGCCGGCCGGCGTGGTCGCCGCCAGCCGCGCACGGGCCAGGAAGTCCACCGCCGGACCCTCGCGCAGCATGCGGGCGGCGATCCGGACCGGGTCCTCGGAGGGGGCGACCTCTCCGTCACCGTCGCGCATGGCGCGACGATCCTGCTGATAGAGGCGGAAGTTGCGCAGACGTGACCCGGCCGTCTCCGGAGTCTGTTGCGGCTGGTCGGCGCCGGCGGGCCGGATCTGGCCGACCAGCCACTGACGCGGCCCCGCCGCGGCCACCGTGGCGATTTCCCCGGGTCTGGCGCCGAGACCGAACCGTGTCAGCGCGATCGCGGCGTTGAGATCATTGGGTGAAGCCAAGGCGGCGCCTCCTTGCACTGACGGGGCGGTTACGTCACTTGCACGACGTGGCGCGGCGCTTCCGTCGCGCGAGGAGATCGACACAGTGGCGGCACGCGAAGACGGGGTCCAGCATCCACGCCGGTTCTACACGGCGGTGACCGTGGCGCCCTCCGGAAGGGGGTATGCTGTGCGGCTGGACGGCCGCATGCCGAAGGCGCCGGGTGGAACGCCGCTGGTCCTGCCCACGCAGGGCCTCGCATCGCTGGCGGCCGGGGAGTGGGACGCCCAGAATCCGCATATCGTCATGGTCTCGATGCCGGCGGTGCGGCTGGCCTATACGGCGCTGGAGAAGATCGCCGCCGTCCGCGAGGCGGTCGCCGATGAGGTGGCCCGCTACGCCGGCTCGGACCTGCTCTGCTACCGGGCGGAGGCGCCGCGCGAACTGGCCGCTGAACAGACCGCTGCCTGGGATCCGCTGCTCGACTGGGCGCGGACCGAGCTGGGGGTCACGCTGGAACCCACCGTCGGCATCATTCATCGCCAGCAGTCCGCCGACGCGCTGGCCCGGGCCCGGGCGCTGGCGCTGGACCTCGACGACTTCGGCCTCGCGGCCCTGGCCCATGCCGCAGGCCTTCTGGGCTCGGCGGTGCTGGCGCTGGCCCTTCAGCGTGGCCGGGTTTCGGGCGAACAGGCCCACGATCTCTCCCGCCTCGACGAGGCCTTCCAGGAGCGGCTCTGGGGCGTCGACGGGGAGGCGGCCATTCGCACCGAAGGCCGTCTTGCCGAGGCCCTCTGGCTGGAGCGGTGGTTCAGGGCGCTTTGATCCCCCGCACGGCGGGAGCCCGAGCCTTGCGGCGTCGGGCGTCAAACCTGACCTTCCGTAACCCCTCAACCTCCCGCTCGGCGCGGCTCGCGGGCCCCTCCTTCTCCCTCCGGGAGAAGGGTTTTCAGTGCTTGTCACACCCCCGTCACCGCTTTAACCCGGTCCTGTTCGACAGACGGGGACCAACGGCGTGCAGCACATCCTGGAAGAACTCGAAAAGCGGCGCGAGCAGGCCAAGGCCGGCGGCGGCGAAAAGCGCGTGGCCAGCCAGCACGCCAAGGGCAAGCTGACCGCCCGCGAGCGGATCGACCTGCTGCTCGACGAGGGAAGCTTCGAGGAGTTCGACATGTTTGTCGAACACCGCAGCCATGACTTCGGCATGCAGGACCAGCGCATTCCCGGCGACGGCGTGGTCACCGGCTGGGGTACGATCAACGGCAAGACCGTCTATGTTTTCTCGAAGGATTTCACGGTCTTCGGTGGCTCTCTGAGCGGCGCTCACGCAGCCAAGATCGTCAAGGTGCAGCGCGCGGCGGCCCGGGTCGGGGCACCGGTCATCGGCCTGTTCGACGCCGGCGGCGCCCGCATCCAGGAGGGTGTCGACAGCCTAGCCGGCTATGCCGACATCTTCATGGAGAACGTTCTGTCCTCGGGCGTGATCCCGCAGATCAGCGTGATCATGGGGCCTTGCGCCGGCGGTGACGTCTATTCCCCGGCCATGACCGACTTCATCTTCATGGTGAAGGACACCAGCTACATGTTCGTCACCGGCCCGGACGTGGTCAAAACGGTGACCAACGAGATCGTCACGGCCGAGGAACTGGGCGGCGCCCGGGTCCACGCGGCCAAGTCGGGGGTCGCCGAGGGCGCGTTCGACAACGATCTGGAAGCGATGACCCAGGTCCGCCGGCTGGTCGACTTCCTGCCCAGTTCGAACCGCGAGAAGGCGGAACGCCGCGAAAGCTTCGACGAGCCGTTCCGCGACGAGATGAGCCTGGACACCCTGATCCCGGCCAACCCGAACAAGCCCTACGATATGAAGGAGCTGATCCTCAAGGTCGTGGACGAGGCAGATTTCTTCGAAATCTCAAGCGAATGGGCCAAGAACATCATCTGCGGATTCGCCCGCATGGATGGTGAGACGGTCGGCATCGTCGCCAACCAGCCGCAGGTGCTGGCCGGGGTTCTGGATATCGATTCCAGCCGCAAGGCCGCCCGCTTCGTGCGCTTCTGCGACGCCTTCAACATCCCGATCATCACCCTGGTCGACGTGCCGGGCTTCATGCCGGGCACCAAGCAGGAGTATGGCGGCCTGATCAAGCACGGCGCCAAGCTGCTGTTCGCCTACGCCGAGGCCACTGTGCCCAAAGTCACCGTCATCACCCGCAAGGCCTACGGCGGCGCCTATGACGTGATGAGCTCCAAACACCTGCGCGGCGACGTCAACTACGCCTGGCCGACCGCCGAGATCGCGGTCATGGGCGCCAAGGGGGCGGTTGAGATCATCTTCCGCGCCGAGATGAACGACCCAGAGGCCCTGGCCGCCCGCGAAGCCGAATACAAGGACCGCTTCGCCAACCCGTTCGTGGCGGCGAGCCGTGGCTACATCGACGACGTGATCAAGCCGCACGGCACGCGGCGGCGCATCGTCCGCGCGCTACGCAGTCTCAAGGGCAAGCAGCTCAGCAACCCGTGGAAGAAGCACGACAATATTCCGCTGTAGTGGTGCACGGGGACATGCACTTCAGTGCGTGTCCCTGATGGCCCTACGTCGTGCCGCCGGCCATGAAGTCGTAGACGTCGGCGGCGCGGGTCACGGAAATGCTGATCTTGTCGTCGTTGATCTGGATTTCGCCGCGGGCGACCGGATGGTTGTTGGCCAGGATCCACACCTCGTCGCTGGCCTTGGCGTCGAGCGGGATCACCGCCCCGCGACCCATGCGCAGCAGCTGTGACATGGGGAGCGTCGAGCGCCCCAGGACCACGGAAATCTCGACGTTGACCGACTGAACCTGACTCACGAAACGCTTGGCCCCTCGCGCAATGAGCGCTGACACGCCACATTGGGGCCTCATGCTTGATCAGCCGTTAAATCCCGGGGCTTTGCGGCCCCCTTCGACGCCTCTTTTCGGCCGGGCCGACGGATTGCCGGCCGGCTGGGCGGTGTCACGTGCGCCGGTCGCCTACCCCGACGCCGTGGCCGCAATGGAGGCCCGCGCCGAGGCCATCGCGAAAGGCGAGGCGGGCGAACTGGTCTGGCTGCTGGAACATCCGCCGCTCTATACCGCCGGTGTCTCGGCGAAGGCGGCCGACCTCATCGAGCCGGATCGCTTTCCGGTGTTCGAGAGCGGTCGGGGAGGGCAGTACACCTACCACGGCCCCGGCCAGCGGGTGGCCTATGTGATGCTCGATCTGGGCAAGCGCACGAAGGACGTGCGCGCCTTCGTCGCGGCGCTGGAAGCCTGGGTGATCGAGGCGCTGGCGACGTTCAATCTGCAGGGCCAGGTCCGGGACGGCCGTGTCGGCGTCTGGGTTGAGCGCAAGGGTCCCGGCTGGTCGCGCGAGGACAAGATCGCGGCCATCGGCGTCAAGCTGCGCCGCTGGGTCAGCTTTCACGGGATCAGCCTGAACGTCGAGCCGGACCTCGGCCACTTCAGCGGCATCGTCCCCTGCGGTGTCACCGACCATGGCGTCACCAGCCTCGTCGACCAGGGTCTGCCGGTGACCATGGACGAGGCGGACGCGGCGCTGAAGGCCGCGTTCGAGCGCCTGTTCGGGGCGGTGGTTGATTACCCTCTCCCGGAGGGAGAGGGAGGGGCCCGGCGCATCGCGACGGGAGGGTGAGGGGTTACGGAATTTGCCTGTCGGCTCCGTAAGCCCTCATCCGTCGGCTTCCATCCGACACCTTCTCCCTTCGGGAGAAGGGTCCAGATCCTACCCCTTCTGGCAGGCCTTCCAGGCCTGATACAGCGGTCGCTCGGTCGACCGTTGCAGGCGCGGGTTGCCCCAGACGAACTCGGAGTTGCCGTAGTCCGGCGACTCGTTGATCCAGACGTTGCCCGTGGCCTTGGTCCAGACAAAGGCGATGTCTTCGCTGGAGGCGGTGGGCGTCACCATGGCGCAGACGTCGCCGGCGGCGTTCACCTTGATCTTGCGGAAGCGCACCGACTTGGCGCTCTTGAGCATGCCCTTGACGGCTTCGATCCCGGGCAGGGCCTCGGGCGGAACCTCTTCGGCGGCGAGGGACGGGGTAGCCAGGGCCAGAACGGCGGCGAAGGCGAAGACAGCGCGCATAGCGGAAAACGCTCCTAGACGGTGACGGCTTTGACGGGGTTGGGTCCGTAGCGGTTGGCGCCCTGCTCGCCGGACAACACGCCCAGCTCGACGGCGGCCCACAGGATGACCAGCGAGAAGGCGAAATCGAGGAAGCCGGCCGGAATCGGCCAGGCCACGATCAGCGCCAGGATGATGATCGCCGCGATCCAGCCGGAGCGCCCCCGGTCATGCAGGCGCTTGGACAGCACGCAGGCGGCGGAGAACAGCAGGCCCGGATAGACGAACCAGCCGGTCAGCCAGTGCACGCCGGGCGGCAGCGAGGCTTCATAGACCATCGCGATGGCGATCAGCACCGCTGCAGCGATAAGGAACGGCGTCCGCGCCACGCGGCCCGTGGAGGAGAAGAACAGCTCCGCCCAGTCGATCTGGCCGCTCATGGGGTTTGTTCGCTCCGACTCTCAACGACAGGGTCCTGTAGATCCCTATCTAGGCGAGAGCGCGGCGCTGGGAAAGGTCGTCGCTCCAGTTGACCCTCTCAGGCTCGCCGGCAGCGTGTTTAGGAGGCAGATGCCGGCTGCGCCTTCAGCGAGGGCCCGAACCGGTTATCGCCGGGCGTTCCGGCGAGGAAGCCGAGGAGCACCAGAAACCCGATCGCCACGGCCAGGTAGACGAGGTTGAACGACATCAGCAGCATCCCGCCCAGGCCACTGAACTTCGCGGTCGCGGCAGGGTCGCCCTGGCGGATGATGAAACCCATCACCAGCCCCACCGCGTAGAACGCCGCGACGGGCCAGCCGGAAATGTTGCGATCATGCAGCCGCTTCACGCCGAGCGCCGTCGTCGGCCACAGGAACAGCAGCTCGAACGGGACAGCCACCCACAGGGGCAACCGTCGCGCCGCGCCAAACAGCGTGCCGAGCGGGCTTTCGGCGGCGAAGATATCCAGTCCGAGCCCGAGGCTGATCACGGCGGCGACAGCGACATGCGCAACCGCCAGCCCGATCACCCACAGCCACCAGTCGGACCGGCGCAGGCGCCCCTGGAACCCGAAGAGGGTCTGGACAGGCGTCATCAGCCGAACTCGACCAGCACCTCGTCGGCGGCGACGCTGTCACCGCCCTTGGCCGAGACGACCTTCACCACGCCATCGCGTTCGGCGCGGATGATGTTCTGCATCTTCATCGCCTCGATCACGCAGACCACCTCGCCCTCGCGGACGGTCTGGCCGACCTCGACGTCCATGCTGACCACCAGGCCAGGCATGGGCGAGATGATCATCTTGCTGGTGTCGGCGGGCTTCTTCTCGGGCAGCTTGCCGTGCAGGTCAGCCGAGCGCGGGCTGAGCACCAGCACCTTGGCCTTGGCGGCGCGGTGACGGATCACGAAGCCCTCGGCCGCCGCGGCGACCGACACGGTAAAGGCCGCGCCGTTGAGGGTCCCGCGGAACAGCGCCTTGCCCGGCCGCCAGTCGACGCCTTCCAGCGTCAAGGTGCGGTCGTCCGCCTCGCTGTACAGGGTCAGCACGCCACCGGCCTCATCGACGTCGACGCGACGGCTGTCATGGCCGACGAACACGACCCAGTCGCGGCGATCAGAGCCACCGGCCCGCCTTGTCAGCATCCGGTGCATCGCAACCCCCGCGGCGGTCAGGATGTCGGTCTGCAGCGCGGTCGGAGTCGTGCCGGTGAAGCCGTCGGGGAACTCGTCGACGATGTAGCTGGTCGACAGCTTGCCGGACCGGAACCGTTCCTGGTCCATCACGGCGGCGAGGAACGGGATGTTGTGGCCCAGCCCCTCGATGTGGAAGTCTTCCAGCGCCCGGCCCATGCCGTCGACGGCGGCCAGACGCGTCGGCGCCCAGCTGCACAGCTTGGAGATCATCGGGTCGTAGAACATCGAGATCTCGTCGCCCTCGCGGACGCCGGCGTCGTTGCGCACGATGTAACCGTCATGCTGACCCTCGACAGGCGGGTCATAGCGGACCAGCCGGCCGATGCTCGGCAGGAACTTGCGGTAGGGATCCTCGGCGTAGATCCGGCTCTCTATGGCCCAGCCGTTGATCTTGAGGTCCTTCTGGCCGAACGCCATGGCCTCGCCGAACGCCGACCGGATCATCTGCTCGACCAGGTCCAGGCCGGTGATCAGCTCGGTGACCGGGTGCTCGACCTGCAGGCGGGTATTCATCTCCAGGAAGTAGAAGCTCTTGTCCTGGCCGGCGACGAACTCGACCGTCCCGGCGCTGTCGTAGTTGACGGCCCGGGCCAGGGCCACGGCCTGGGCGCCCATGGCGGCGCGGGTGGTCTCGTCCAGCAGCGGGGAGGGGGCCTCCTCGATGACCTTCTGGTTGCGGCGCTGGATCGAGCATTCCCGCTCGAACAGGTGCACGACGTTTCCGTGCTTGTCGCCGAGCACCTGGATCTCGATGTGGCGCGGGCTGGTGATGAACTTCTCGATGAAGATCCGGTCGTCGCCGAAGCTGGACTTCGCCTCGGACCGGACGGCCGGGAAGCCCTCTTCGACGTCCTGACGGCTGTGGGCGACGCGGATGCCCTTGCCGCCGCCGCCGGCCGAGGCCTTGATCATCACCGGATAGCCGATCTCCTCGGAGATCCTGATGGCGTGGGCGGTGTCGTCGATCTCGCCGATGTGGCCAGGCACGCAGCTGACGCCGGCGGCCTCGGCGAACTTCTTGGACTCGATCTTGTCGCCCATGGCGCGGATCGCGCCGGGGTTGGGACCGATGAAGACGATGCCCTCGTCGGCGCATCGCTGGGCGAACGAGGCGTTCTCCGACAGGAAGCCGAAGCCGGGGTGCACGGCCTGGGCGCCGGTCTGGCGACAGGCGTCAATGATCTTGTCCTGGACCAGGTAGGACTCGCTGGCCGGGGCCGGACCGATGAACACGGTCTCGTCAGCCATTTCCACGCCCAGGCTGTCGGCGTCGGCTTCCGAGTAGACGACGACCGTCTTGATACCCATCCGACGGCAGGTCTTGATGACCCGGACGGCGATTTCGCCCCGGTTGGCGATCAGAATTTTCGAGAACATCGGCCTGGTCACGCCCCTCACGCACGATTTTGCCGGGCCGGGTTAGCCCGCGTGGCGCCCGTTGGCAACGGCGCCGCAACGTCGGCTGCGGCGCTTCATATGGCTCAGGCCGGAATCCGGGCGCCGTCCCATGCAAACAGGCCGCCGCTGTCCGGGGGTGTCAGGCCGTCGATGACCTGCAACAGCGCGGCGGCGCTGTGAGCGGCAGTGAACAGTCGCTCGCCGGGAACCCCGCCCTGGAACGGCTTGCTGAGGCCGGTATCGACGGTCCCGGGATGCAGCCCGACGCACAGCGCCGCGGGCCGTGTCCGGGCCAGTTCGATGGCGATGGTTGCGATCAGCATGTTCAGCGCCGCCTTTGAGGCGCGATAGCTGTGCCAGCCGCCCAGCCGGTTGTCGCTGATGCTGCCGACCCGCGCCGAAAGCGCCGCAAATACGGACCGACCCTCGCGCTGAAACAGGGGCGTGAAGTGTTTTGCGACCAGCGCCGGACCGATCGTGTTGACCGCGAACGCCTGATGCATCGCCGCAGGGTCGAGCATCCGCAGCGCCTTTTCGGGTGTCAGGCCTCGGCCATGCAGCCGGCCGCTGGCGACGATCACCAGTCTGGGAGCCGTTTCCAGCCGTGCTGCGGCCGCTGCGATCGACGCCTCATCTTCCAGATCCATCCGGCCGCCGATCGCGCCCACCGGCGCGTCGTCGCCCGAGCGGCTCAGGGCATGGACTGCGCCGAACCGGCCACTCGCGACGATCTGCCGCGTCAGCGCCCGGCCGATGCCGCCGGACGCGCCGATCACCACGGCGCAGCCGTCAGGGGGAGGGATGTCTGTCATCCGCCGCCATCTAGCGCGGCGGCGGCCTCAGCCCAGCTTTACCGCCGTGCCGGTGGCGGTGACCATCAGCATGCCGTTGTTGGCGCCGAGGGTCTCGTAGTCGATATCGATGCCGACCACGGCGTCGGCGCCCTGGCGGGTGGCCTCGTCGATCATCTCCTTCATCGCGCCTTCGCGGGCCTGGCGCAGCACCGATTCATAGCTGGCCGCGCGGCCACCGACGATGTCGCGGATGCCGGCGAACAGGTCGCGGAAGATGTTGGCGCCGAGGATCACCTCGCCGGAGACAACCCCCAGGGTCTGGCGGGTCTGGCGTTCGGCGATGGTCGGGGTCGTGGCGGTCAGCATGGGGAGTCCTCTCTTCCGGCGGGGCCGTTCCGCCCTTACATTGGTATGCATGACCCAGACCGCCATATCCGCCGCCGGCTTTGACCTCACCCCGCCCTCGGACGCCGAGCGCGCGACGCTTGAGGCCGACCTCACGCGTGAAGAGGCCGAGGTCCTGCTGCATCACGGGACCGAGGCCCCTTTCTGCGGCGGGCTGCTCGGCGAGAAGCGTCCCGGCGCCTACTGCTGCCGCCTCTGCGGCCTGCCGCTGTTCCGGTTCGAGACCAAGTTCGAGAGCGGCACCGGCTGGCCCAGCTTCTACGCGCCCTATGATCCCGCCCATGTCGGCGAGGTGCGCGACACCAGCTACGGCATGCTGCGAATCGAGACGCTCTGCGCCCGCTGCGGCAGCCACCAGGGTCACGTCTTCCCCGACGGCCCGCCGCCGACCCGCCTGCGCTACTGCATCAACTCGATCTCGTTGACGTTTGTCGGCGATGGAGAGCCGCTGCCCGATCCGCTGGGGCGAGGGGATGAATTCCCCTCTCCATGAAGGGAACATAGGACTTCCCATCCTCCCCGGCTTTTGCTACCTGCCGCGCCTCACCACGGGCGGTCGTGGCGGAATTGGTAGACGCGCAGCGTTGAGGTCGCTGTTCCCTAACCGGAGTGGAAGTTCGAGTCTTCTCGACCGCACCAGTGAATCAGAGGCAAGACACACTGCAGGATTGATCTCTTCGTTCAGGAGGCCCCGACATGACCCGGGATAAAGCCGACCTGCTCGAGGAGAACAACCTCTCGATCCCTGCAGCCCCTGAAACCGCCGCCCCGCCCGAGGATCTTGAGGATCTCGCGCTCGGCGACGACTACGCCCTCAATCCCGAATATGTGGACATGGTGATCGACGCGGCGGACCGCGGAGACGCCGAGCGACTGCGCGAGCTGGTCGGGGCGCTGCGGTCCGAGGACGTGGCCGACCTGATGGGCTTCCTCAACGCGGACTACCGCGAGGAGATCATCCCCTGCCTTGATTCCGAGACCCTCGCCGAGGTGCTGTCCGAGCTGGACGACAACCTGCGCGAGGAGGTCCTCGAGACCGTCCACCCCACCGCCCTGGCCCGGGCGCTCGAAGAACTCGACTCGGACGACGCCGCAGATGTCGTCGACGACCTGGAGGGCGAAAAGCGCGCCCAGGTGCTGGCGGCGATGGATGCGGATGACCGGGCCGCCATCGAAAGCAGCCTGGCCTACGAGGACGAGACCGCCGGGCGCCTGATGCAGCGCGAGGTGCTGGCGGCGCCGCAGTTCTGGACCGTCGGCCAGACCATCGATCACGTCCGCCAGGCCGGGGACGAACTGCCCGAGCTGTTCTTCGACATCTATATCGTTGATCCGTCCTACCGGCCCATCGGCGCGGCGCCGATCAGCCAGCTGCTGCGGGCGCGGCGCGAGACGACCCTGGCCGAGATCATGGAACCGGTGACCGACATCACCGTCGACATGGACCAGGAAGAGGTCGCCTACATCTTCGACAAGTACCACCTGATCAGCGCCCCGGTGGTCGATGCGGGCGGCCGGCTGGTCGGCCAGATCACCGTCGACGACATCGTCGGGGTCATCCAGGAGGAGTCCGAGGAGGACATCCTGGCCCTCGCCGGGGTGAGCGACGCCGGCCGCGACGCCGGCGTCTGGGACGTGGCGAAGTCGCGCCTGCCCTGGCTGGTGGTCAACACCCTGACCGCCGCGACCGCCGCCAGCGTCATCGGCGCGTTCCAGGACGAGATCGGCAAGCTGGTCACCCTGGCGATCCTGATGCCGGTCGTCGCCTCGCTCGGGGGCAATGCCGGCACCCAGACCCTGGCGGTGGCGGTCCGGGCCCTGGCCAGCCGCGAACTCAACGCCTCCAATGCGGTGCGCATCATCCTGCGGGAGATGACCGTTGGACTGGTCAACGGCGGCGTGCTGGCCGCGATCATGGCTGCGGCCACGTTTGTCTTCTTCCGTGACCCGCTCCTCTGTCTGACCATCGGCCTCGCCCTGGTGATCAATCTGTTCGTGGCGTCCCTCGCCGGGATTCTGGTCCCGCTCGCCCTCGACAGGCTGGAACGTGATCCGGCCGTGTCCTCTTCGGTGTTCGTCACGTTTGTGACCGATTTCACCGGCTTCCTGTCCTTCCTGGGCCTGGCGGCGCTGATCCTCATCTGATCGGGCCCGCCGGCCCGGAAAATCGTCAGGCATTCCCGTTCAGCGGGAGTTCAGGCCGCGTTCGGCATCCCTCTTGCGGGAGTGGGATTGAACGCAGCCCCGTCTGTCTCATTTCGGATCAAGAAGGCCGATGAAACCCCGCCACCAGGTCTCCCGCGCAGCCATCGAACTGATCAAGACGTTCGAGGGCCATCGCCAACGGGCCGCCCAGCTCCCTGACGGACGCTGGACGATCGGCTACGGCCACACCCTGACCGCCCGCCAGGGCGCCGAGGTGTCTCCGGCTGATGCAGAAGCGCTGCTGATGTACGACCTCATCGCCGTGGCGCATGCGGTCAACGAGCACAGCTACACGCCGCTGACCCAGAACCAGTTCGACGCGCTGTGCTGTTTCGCCTTCAACATCGGCGTGGACAACTTCCGGCGTTCGTCGGTCCTGCGCCGGGTCAACGAAGGCCAGATGCTGCAGGCCGCCTGCGCGATGGAAATGTGGCGCAAGGCCGACTTCGAGGGCGAGAGGATCGTCATCGACGCCCTGGTCCGCCGTCGGGCCGCCGAAAAGACCCTGTTCCTGACCCCGACCAACGGCTGGATTCCCGCGCCGTCGCCGGTGCTGGCGCCGAAAGTCGACTATGACGCGGTCAATTCCGTGCCGCGCCAGACCCCGACTGCGGTCAAGGCTTCCCTGACCGGCGAGCGCACCAGCCTCGAGCGCGACCCCACGCCGCAACCGCAACCGGAGCTGCGGCCGCAGGCGCCGCTGGCCAGCGAGATCGCCGCGGCCGGCGTCGGCGCCCGCCTGGAACAGCTTCTGCCCGAGCCTGCCCCGGCACCTGTCCCGGCGCCTGCGGCGCCGCCGGAGCCGACGCCCGAGCCCGTGGTCGAGTTCGTCCAGACCGAACCAGAGCCCGCGCCCGAGCCGGAGCCCTATCCGCAGTCCATGCCCGAGCCGGTCCATGAGCCGGCGGTCGAAACAGCCGCTGAAGTGGCGCCGGCGGAGGTCTGGTCGCCGGAGCCGCAGGACTCCTATCCGCAGCCCGCGCCGATCGTTCTCGGCTCGGCCCTGGCCTATGCCGCCAGTCCGGATGCGGCCTTCACCCTGACGCCGGCGCCGGAGATGTCGATCGAGCACTCGCCGGTCGACGCCCTGCGCGCCGACCTGCCCGAGCCGGCCAATGAGTCGGGTCCGGGCCTGTTCGACGTCGCACCGTCGACGATGGTGCTTGAGGGCGCGCCCGCCCGGCCGCTGGTCAGCGAGGACTATGTCCGCCGCCTCGTCCAGCAGGACGAGATGACGCTCGGCGGCTTCGATCCGGCCTTCGACGATGCGCCGCTTGAGCCCGTGCGGTTCGAGGGGCTGCCGCTTCTGGCGATGGGCATCGGCGGCATGACCCTATTCGCCGGCGGTCTGGCGGTCGGCTTCCAGGCCGGCGGCGGCGACGGTCTCCTGAGCGTCAGCAACCTGGGCTGGGTCGTTGCCCTCCTGGGGATCGGCCTGACCGGCGGCGCGATCACCACCGGCCTGAACAAATTCCTCGGCGCCCCGCTGGACGACGAGGACGAGGAAGTAGCCGAGGCGGAGTTGGAGCCCCGGTAGTAGCCCGCGTAGCGTAAGGGACCCCGCGTACAGTCAGGGGAAAGCGTTGGCGCCCTGTGAGCTCGCTCGCAGGGCGTCGTGCGTTGGGGTGTGCGTGGTTCGAGACGCTCGCCTGAAGCTCGCCCCTCACCATGACGAACAGAAGATCAGTTCATCCCCATCGCGCGTCATCCTGAGGAGCGGACCCTCGGGTCCGCGTCTCGAAGGACGCACGAAAGCCAGCAAAGTTCGTTGATTGCGGGGCCGATGATGCCCCGTGGCGCCTCTCCCTCATCGTGCTATTTCCCGGCCATGACCCAAACCGGACCCGCCATGGATTTCGGCCTCGGCGAAACCGCCGACGCCATCCGCGACACCACCGCCCGTTTCGCCGCCGACCGCATTGCGCCGATCGCCGCCGACATCGACCGCGACAACGCCTTTCCCCGCGCGCTCTGGCCGCAGATGGGCGACCTGGGCCTGCACGGCATCACCGTCGAGGAAGAGTTCGGCGGCCTCGGCCTCGGCTACCTCGAACATGTGGTGGCCATGGAGGAGATCAGCCGCGCCTCGGCCTCGGTCGGCCTCAGCTACGGGGCCCACTCCAACCTCTGCGTGAACCAGATTCGCCGCTGGGCCAGCCCGGAACAGAAGCTGCGCTACCTGCCGAAGCTGATCAGCGGCGAGCATGTCGGCGCTTTGGCCATGAGCGAGGCCGGCTCCGGCTCGGACGTTGTCTCGATGAAGCTGCGCGCCGACCGCAAGGGCGACCGCTTTGTGCTCAACGGCACGAAGTTCTGGATCACCAACGCGCCGCACGCCGATACCCTGGTGGTCTACGCCAAGTCGGCGCCGGAGGAGGGCAGCCGCGGCATCACCGCCTTCCTGATCGAGAAGGGCATGAAGGGCTTCAGCGTTTCAAAGAAGCTCGACAAGATGGGCATGCGCGGCAGCGACACCGCCGAGCTGGTGTTCGAGGACTGCGAAGTCCCGGAAGAGAACATCATGGGCCCGTTCAACGGCGGGGTCGGCGTTTTGATGAGCGGCCTCGACTATGAGCGCGCCGTACTGGCCGCCGGCCCGCTGGGCATCATGCAGGCCTGCCTCGACGTGGTCCTGCCCTATGTCCGCGACCGCAAGCAGTTCGGCAAGGCGATCGGCAGCTTCCAGCTCATGCAGGGCAAGGTGGCCGACATGTATGTCGCCCTCAATTCCGCCCGCGCCTACGTCTATGCCGTGGCCCGCGCCTGCGACGCCGGCAAGACCACCCGCTTCGACGCGGCGGGCGCGATCCT
>CAIOHT010000025.1 GCA_903858185.1 uncultured Caulobacterales bacterium | reverse complement strand
CATGATCCCGAAGCCGGATGTGGGCGACCCGCTCGCCGCGCCATTCTGGCGATCAGCTTCCGAAGGCGTGCTTAGCGCCCAACGGTGCGTAGCCTGCGACGCCTGGTGGTTCCCCCCACGTACGGCGCTGTCCCGGGTGCGGCGACACACCGGTTTGGACGCCGCTCTCCTGCAGGGGCTCGGTGTAGTCGTTCGCCGTGGTGCATAGCCCGACCTTGCCGGCGTTCGAGGCCTTCACGCCATTCCCCGTCGCGGTGGTCACACTGGCCGAAGCTCCGGATCTCAGGATGGTGGGGGCTCTAGTCGCCGCGCCCGGCGCGCCGTTGAACAGCCTGCCGCCGGCCGCCATCACGAGCCTCACGGATGGGGCGAAGCGCGGTGAGCAACGAAATATCCTTAGCCTCTAGATCAACCTAGTTATACAAGTTAGAAACCTCTAGGTGGTTTGGGAGATGCGGATGTCTGAACTCGGGACCTTGATCCGGTCGGTGCTGGCGATTGACCCGGCCGCTCCGGCCATGGAGTTCGAAGGGCGCTGGTGCACCTGGGGCCAGCTCGAGGGCCTGATAACGAAACTCGATGAGGCCCTCCTAGAAATTGACCTCGGCGCGGGCGCGCGTGTGGCCGTGGTGCTGCGCAACGTGCCGGAGATCGCAGCCGTGCTCACCGGTGTGGTGATCACCGACCGCTGCATGGTGACCCTGAACCCTCTGCTCCCCGACGAACGCCTGGCCAAGGAAGTCGCCGCGGTCGGCGCACCGGTGCTGATCGCGTGCGCTGAGGATTGGCGGCGCCCGGGCTTCCTGAAGGCGGCTCGGAAGACGGGCTCCTTCGGCTTCGAATTGATCCGCCACGGCGGCCTGGCGGAGATCCGCGCCATCGAAGGGTTAGGGGAAGGGGCCCAGCAGGGGTGCCGTCTTGCCGAGGGCATATCGGTGGAAATGCTGACCAGCGGCACGACCGGGGTGCCGAAGCGCATTCCACTGAAGACCAAGACCCTCGAACGCGCTGTCCTCGGCGCATCCATCTATGACCGCCGGGCTGGGCCTCTGAGCCTGCGTCGCGGTGTCCAGATCATCAACGCGCCTTTCGCTCACATCGCCGGCGTGTTTGCTCTGTTCAACTGCCTGGTGGCCGCGCGCCAAGCCTGCCTTCTGGAGCGCTTTAGCGTGGAGCGCTTCGTCGACGCCATCACCCGCCATAAGCCCAAGGTCGCGAGCGCGCCACCGTCGGCCCTGCGCATGATCCTCGACGCCAAGGTCGATCCCGCGGCCCTGGGCAGCTTGGTCGCGATCCGCACCGGCACCGCGCCCCTGGATCCCGACCTCGCCGACGAGTTCCTCGCCACCTACAAGGTTCCGGTGCTGCAGAATTATGGTGCAACGGAGTTTGCGGGCGGTGTGGCCGGTTGGACCTTGGATGATTTCAAGACCTACGCCACGACGAAACGCGGCTCGGTCGGTCGGATCGAACCCGGGGTCTCGGCCCGGATCGTCGACGCCGTCGCCGGAGAGCCGCTCGCCTACGGCGAGCAAGGCCTTCTGGAACTCAAGGCTGAACATTTGGGTGACGGCTCGGGCTGGACCCGGACCACCGACTTGGCTGTGCTCGACGCCGACAACTTCCTTTGGATCAAGGGCCGCGCAGACAACGCCATCATCCGGGGCGGCTTCAAGGTGTTTCCGGACGATATCGTCCGCGCCCTGGAGCAGCATCCGGCGGTGCGGGAGGCTGCCGTCGTGGGCCTTCCCGACGAGCGTCTCGGTCAGGTTCCGGCCGCGGGCTATCTCCTCAGGTCTGGCCATGCGACGCCTGAGACCACTGAACTTCTGTCTTTCCTGAAGCGGTTGTTGCTGCCTTACCAGCTGCCCGTTGTCATCAAGCTCCTGCCTGACTTTCCGCGCACGCCGTCCTTGAAGGTCAGCCAACCCGAACTGGCCGAACACCTCGCCTCTGAGCGCGTCGCGCCTTAATCGTTCCACTTCCGGAAGAGCCGGGCGGACGATGTCGTCCGCCCGGCTCGCCGCTCGCCGACCCGGAAAACAACGTCACCACGTTGGCGCGGACGACGAGCTGCCTTAGAAGGCGAGTGCAGCAGCCTTGCTACCAGCCGGACAGTTGCGCTGATCGCGCGCGATGGACCTGCGGCGTGCCCAACCAGGCGAAGTCGAACATGGCGCGCCGGAACCAGATGTGAGCGTCGTGCTCCCAGGTGTAGCCTAGGCCGCCGTGGACCTCGATCATCACGCGGGCCGCCTGCATGAAGACGTCGGCCAAGTGCGCCTTGGCCAATGACGCCATCTTCGCGCGATCCTCGAGCCCGCGATCATAGGCGTGGGCGGCGTACCAATAGAGGCCCCGGGCCGGCTCCACGCTGACCGCGAGATTGGCAAGCTGGTGCTTCACCGCCTGGAAGGACCCGATCGCACGCCCAAACTGTTCGCGTTCCTTGGCGTAGGCCGTCGACATGTCGAGACAGCGCCGAGCCCCGCCGAAAGCGTCGGCCGCGACCAGCACTCGGGCCGCGTCGAGCAGGTCGTCAACGCGGCCGCCGGGCAGAAGCTCAGCTGCGGCGTTCTTGAACGTCACGTTCGACAGGCGTCGCGTCCGATCGATGTCGTCGCACGTCTCTACCCCCACCTCGGCGCCTTTCGCGACAAGGGCGAGGCCTCCGTCTCTCAAGCCAACGATGAGAAGTTCGGCGAGTTCGGCGTTCGGGGATTGAGCCTTCTGGCCATTGAGGCTCGCCGGGTCGAGGTCGGTGATCCAACGGTAGTGAGACGTTTCCGACCCTGCCTCGACCAAGGCAACCGTAGCGATCGTCGCGCCGCTTGCGAGTTTCGGAATCCACTCGGCCTGCTGGGTTGGAGATCCCCACCGCGATAGGGCATGACCGGCGAGAACGTGGCCGAGAAACGGTCCAGGCCCCGCCTCATATCCAATCGCCTCGACGATGAGGGCGAGGTCGAGAAGTTCGAGGCCAAGCCCCCCATGCTCCAAGGGCAAGGAGACCGCTCCAGCTCCGAGCGCCATCAATCCATCCCAAAAAGCCGCATCGAATCCCGTCTCGCCCTCAAAGGCGGATCGCCGCGCGCCTGCGGCGCAGGTGTCGGCGGCGAAGCGCGCCACGGCGTCCTGCAGTTGGATCTGATCGTCGGAAAGCAGGAACTTCATGACTGAGCGCCCCCTTCGCGCGGCAGCCCGAGGCCACGCTCGGCGATGATGTTGCGCTGGATGTTGGAGGCGCCGCCGGCGATCGCGACGCCTAGGGACCCCATGATCTGGCCGATCCACTTTTCCGGACCCCGCTCGCCTTTCGGCGCAGGGGTCAGGAGACCGTATGAACCGATGAGCTCCTGGGCGAGATTGGCCATGCTATGGCCGATTTCCGTGCCGTTGAGCTTATTAAGAAGCCCGGAAAGTCCGGCGTCTTGGCCCGCCAGCTCCAGGGACATCTGGCGATATGAGGTAAAGCGCTGGGCCAGCACATAACCCTCGATGCGCGCGAGAGCTTGCCGGACATCTTCGCTTTCCAAGGCCGGGCGACCATCGCAGCGGGCGTCTCGGGCGAGCTCGACGAGTTTGCGAAAGGCGTCCTCGGTGGCGCCCGCGCCGCCGACGAGATCGCGCTCGTGCCGTAGGGTGGTGCGCGAGACCTGCCAGCCCGCGCCGCGCGCGCCCACGATCCAGTCGGCCGGCGTGCGCGCGTCGTCGAGGAAAACCTCATTGAACTCCCGCCCGCCGCTCATCTGGCGCAGCGGCCGAACCGTCACGCCGGGCTGGTTCATGTCGATCAAGAGATAGCTGATACCCAGGTGCTTGGGCGCGTCCGGCTCGGTCCTGACCAAGGCGAACATGAACTGGGCCCTGTGCGCCAGAGTCGTCCAGACCTTTTGGCCGCTGATCCGCCATGTCCCATCGACAATCTCGCCGCGCGTGCGCAGGGCGGCCAAGTCGGATCCCGCGTGGGGCTCGCTATAGCCTTGGCACCAGGCATATTCGCCCGCGAGGGTCTTGGCGACGAAGCGGTCCTTCTGCCAATCCTCACCCACCGCCAGGAGGGTCGGAACAAGCATCGACACGCCGGGTCCCTCGATCTCCCTGGGCGCGCGAGCCCTGGTGAACTCCTCCCGGATGACCCTGGCCTTTAGCGGATCTGCAGGCTGCTCCGACCCCCCGTAGCGCTGAGGAACCCCACGATAGAGGTAGCCCTTGGCGGTCGCTTGGCGACGGAAACTCGCCGCCTCCACGATGGCGCCGTCCGCCACGGGCTTGGTCCAGTTTTCCACGAGGAACTGACGCACTTCGCTGCGGAAGAGCTCGTACTCGGGGCCGTATTCCAATTCCATTGGGTGTCCTATTCGACCAGATCAACGAGAGACGTCCTGGCGACCTTGTCGAGCCAGTGCTCCCCTGCAGCTTCCATATGCCGGCGCCAGTGGGCCTCGGCGCCGGCCACGTCGCCGGCCGCGATCATCGCGACGAGTTTTTCGTGCGACCGAAAACCGGCGTTCACCTCCTTCAGCCTGCGCTCGGGCTCCATCGGCGGGCGGGTCTGGTTGACCATCACCATGTGCCGCTCGACCATACCCTGCAGCGCCTGGCCCAGGACCGACAGGGTGAGGTTGCCGCATTGCTCGAGAAGCAGACTGTGGAACATCGCGGCCGCGCGCGTGCTCTCGGCGACATCATTCGCGACTGAAAGCTCGTAGGCCACATGGGCGCTCAGCACCGCGCTTGCCTGCTTGGCCCGCTTGCCCGCCGCCAGCCCCGCGGCGGGAGGCTCGATCAAGAGCCGGGCTTCGTAGAGATCGCCTATTGTCGCGCCGCGCACCTGAAGCGCCAGGGCGGTGGCCTCAGCCACGAGCTTATGGGTCGGCTCGACAACCCGAGCGCCCGAGCGGCTGCCCCGCGACGTGCTCACGAGGTTCTGCGATTCCAGGATCCGCAGAGCCTCGCGCAAGGTTGGTCGCGAGACCTCATAGGTGGCCAGCATCTGGGCTTCCGAGGGCAGGCTGTCGCCGTTCTTCAGTCGCCCTTGGACAATGGCCTTACGGATGCGGCTCGCCACGATCTCGGCGGTCTTCGGGACACGGATCGGGGCGACGTTCGGATCGCTCATGAGAGAACTCCTCGGCGATCTTACTCGCCCACGAAATCGACAGGGGTCTTCGAGCCGAAGGCCCGAAGCGCTGTCGCATTGTCGCGCGTCCAAACGGTTCGCGAAACGCCCCGGGCTTCATCCTCCAGATGGGCGTCCAGCGTAGACGATGCGCTGGTCTGGAAGAGCCTGCGCATGACGCTGAGCGAGACGGTTGGGCCAGCCGCCAGGGCCATGGCGCGCTCGTGCGCGAGGGCAGGGAGGTCGGAGGCCGGCGCGACTTCGTTGACCATGCCCCAAGCCTGAGCCTTCGCCGCCGGCAGCCGCGCGCCAAGCATCAAGACCTCGCGCGCGCGCGCGGGCCCGATGGCGCGGGGAAGCAGCCAGGTCAGTCCGCAATCGGGGCCTGAGGCGAGATTGCGGAAGGGCGCCAAGAAGTAGGCCTCCTCCGCCGCCAACAGATAGTCGGCCATCAGAGAAATGGCGAAGCCGACGCCGACGGCAGGACCGTTCACCGCGGCGATGACCGGAACCTCGACGTCGCGCAGGCGGCGGATCATTGGGTGATAGACGCTCTCGACCACGGAGGAGGTGTCAACCGCGGCGCCGTCGCTCTTGGCGGCGAACAGGTTCGCGCCGGCGCAGAATCCCCGGCCGGCGCCGGTGATCAACAGGGCGCGGACCTTCCGACGAGGTTTGCGGACCTCCCAGAGAGCCCGATCGATGCTGCGCACCATCGGCGGTGTCAGGGCGTTCAGGCGTTCGGGGTCGTTTAGCGTGATCGTCGCCAGTTGCGCTTCGAAGGTCAAAGCGACGCCTTCGTATTCCATGGTTTCCAAGCGAGCCCGCCTTTCGAGTTAGGTAGATAAGTTATCTTTAAGCCCTAGCAGCCGCAACCCCGTCTTGCGCTATCCTATCTAACTAAGTTAGCGTTCTAGAAGTCACGGGAGAGCGCCGCATGGACATCAGGCCCTTCGCGATCCAGGTCGCCGACAGCGACCTGGAGGATCTGCATCGACGGCTTGAGGCCGTGCGCCCGCCGGGCGGCGTACCGGGCGCCGGCTGGGCCTATGGGGCCGAGCCTGGCTATGTGGACGGGCTGCTGAGGAGTTGGCGCGAGCACGATTGGCGCGCAGCTGAATCGAGGCTCAACACCCTGCCTCAGTTCATCGCCGAGATCGGCGAGCTGGCTGTCCATTTTGTCCATCTGAAAGGCGAGGGGCCCGACCCCATGCCCCTGATGCTGAGCCACGGCTGGCCGAGCAGCCTCATCGAATGGACCGACATCATCGGCCCATTGACGGATCCGGCCTCGCATGGCGGCGATCCCGCCGACGCCTTCAGCGTCGTCGTACCTTCGCTGCCGGGTTACGGGTTCTCCCATAAGGGTCATGTGCCCAATCTGACTCCCCGACGGATCGCCGCGGCGTTCACCGAGCTTATGCCGGCCCTCGGGTATCCTCGCTTCGGGGCCCACGGCTGTGATTGGGGATCATATGTGACCGCCCTGATGGCTCTGGACGCGCCCGACCAGCTGATCGGCGCCCACATGGGGATGGTCAGTCTCAGCGCCCACGGACGTCGAGGCGGACCGGAAGGGGAGTGCGAGGACGCTGAACAGCGCGCCGCGCGACGTGTCTGGTCCCAGCGTGAATGGGGATATGTCTCCATCCAGAGCACCAAGCCCCAGACCCTGGCCTATGGATTGGCCGACAGCCCCGCCGGCCTGGCGGCGTGGATCGCAGAGAAGTGGCGCGCCTGGTCCGACCATGACGGCGATCCAGATGCGGCGATCCCGCGCCAGCGCCTCTTGGACACGCTCAGCCTCTACTGGTTCACGAACTGCATAAACAGCGCCAACCGGCTCTACTACGAGAGCCGGTGGAACCCGGTGGAGCTTGCGGCGGGGCAGAGGGTGAAAGTCCCAAGCGGCTTCTTCCTGGAGCGGTCAAGCGCTGACCGGGGCCATGGCGCGCGCGACATGACCCTGCGGCCTCCGCCCACGCGCCGAAGCGCGGCCGCCAAGGTCTTCGACATTCAACGATGGTTCGAGAGTCCGCGGGGAGGACATTTCCCCGCTCTTGAGACGCCGGATCTCTTGGTTGAGGAGCTCCGCGCCTTCTTCAGGCCGCTAAGGCTCACGACGAACTGTTTGGGCCGGAGCGCGATGTGGTTGTGACAGGCCCTTGGAAACTACAGCGACGAGGTGGCCGACCGCTTTCCCTTAGCCGGGAGGTGCCGGCTCAAAGGCGCGCAGAGCCCCCTTGTCGTCTCGCCAGCGGTGCCGCACGCGCGCAGAATCGCCAGGCAACCCCCGCCCTTGGCGGCGGACCTTCGGCCATCGATCATCTCAATCGCTCGCAGCTCGCGCACTACGTCGCCGCCGCCTGCAGACAAGGACTCTGACATCTATGTCCCTTCGAACCGATGTGCGCGGACAGCTGATCCTGCCGGTGATCTGCGCCCCGATGTTCTTGGTAAGCACGCCTGAACTCGTGCTTGAGGCCTGTCGAGCGGGCGTGATGGGCGCTTTACCGCGGCAGAACGTCCGCACGTTCGAGCAGTTCGACGCTTGGCTCACGATCATCTCCGAAGGTCTCGCGAAGACCAAGGCCGAGACGCCGGGTCAGAGGCTTGGCCCCTTGGCGGTCAATCTCGCCACTCGCATGCCGCCCGACGAGTTGGCCCAACACCTAGAGCTATGCCGTCGACATGGGGTGACGACCATCATCAGCGCGGCCGGCGACCCCACGGAGCTCGTGGCGCGCGTGCACGACTTCGGCGGCGTGGTGTTCCATGACGTCACCAGCCTGCGCTTCGCCGAGAAGGCGATCCGGGCCGGGGCCGACGGCCTGACCTGCATCGGGTCCGGCGGCGGGGGCCACTCGGGGACCTTGAGCCATCTGGCTCTTATCCCGCAGATTCGATCGATGTTCGATGGGCTGATCATCATGGCCGGAGCCGTCAGCACCGGCGCCGCGGTACGGGCCGCCGAGGTGCTGGGCGCCGATCTCGCCTATATGGGCACCCGGTTTATTGCCACGCAGGAGTCCGGCGCTTCGTCGGCCTATAAGGACCTGCTGGTGCAGCAAGGCTCTTCGGACCTCATGTTCACGGACAAGATTTCCGGCGTCGCGGCCAACTGGTTGAAGGGCTCGATGGCTTATGTGGGGCTGGACCCCGCAGCCCTTCCCGAGCCCCTGGGCAAGATGCGGCATGATCACCTGCCGCAAGGCGCCACGCCTTGGAAGACCATCTGGAGCGCGGGCCAGGGGATCGACCTCATTGACGACATCCCCTCAGTCGCCGAGCTCGTCCGTCGCCTTCGGCTGGAATATGTCACGGCGTGCGAAGCCGAGAGTTTGGTCAATGCGGCGCGGCTAAGCTAGACCTTCCAAACCCAATATAGGTTCCTGAATCGGATTGCGCGGGGGCGCCTTGCAAACCGCCCGCGACTGCAATGGCCGGATTGGGCTCGTTGCAGTCCTCGGGAACGTCCGCTACCGGCCGGATTGGCGGCGGTACACCGGCATGAGTTGGACGCCGATCTACGACCGGACCTGACCCATCGGCGACGTTGGGAAGGCCCCACTAGGGCAGCCGGTCTGACTCCTGAGGGCACTCGTAGCCTGCCGGCCCGACGTCTAAAACGCAGGTGCGTATCGCTCGCTACGCGGCGCGGTAGGCGGCTACAGGCCGACGTCCATAAGAGCGAGGCCGGAGCGACGCTCCGGCGCGAGGTTTCGCGCCTTGACAATGGCCTGTTAGGCTCCCGGCTTGGGGGAACGAACACATGCCCAAGATGGGTTTCAAGATCATCGCGGCTCAACTGACACGGCTGGGCTTCAACCTCACGGCGTTGACCTTCGCTGGGCTGCTCGTGTGGATGCTGGTGTCGGAAAAGACAGCCTCCTGGCAGGCCCTCGCCATCTGCCTCGCCGCAGCCCTGGGTGCGGCGGTGCTGGGGCAGATCGATCAATTCCAGACTATCAAGGGCGGACCGGGGGGGAGTCGAACTCGTGCGGCGCGCCGAGGAGGCCACGAAGGAACTCGTCAGGCAGGCGGAGACGATTGGTGAGGTGTTGATCCAGCACATGCCTGCGCCGCGCTACCTCGGGGGCGCGAAGGCCGCCGCACTTGACGCCAACAAGGCTCGGCTCCTGGCGGCACTGAAGTGCTTCGGCGTCGCTGCGGCTCGCATTAGCGACATCGAGAGCGCGGGTCGCCAGTGGGTGGTCCTTGAGTACACCAACCAGATCACCAAAGTCGTTGACCCAGCCGCGAACTCGCCCGAGCGGGCGGCCTGGGATGAGTTCTGGAAGCCGTACCGTAGTGAGCTACCCGACCGCCTGCCGATGACCTCGACGCAGCCGTGCGGGCCGCAGGCCCGGTCCCGCCTTGGGCGCGGGCGCTGATCGAAGACCTTCGCCACTACCAACAAACCAGCCAGCAACGGCGACCGCAAATCTGGGCGCAGCGGGACCGATGGTACGACTGGTCGAACACGGACGCTTGGCCAGAATAGGCGCGGCTTAGATCGTGATGAAATCTCAGAGACGGTCGCCCCACTGGCCACTGCTCGCCGCCGCCGCCCTCATGGGCGGTGTCGCCCTGGTTGGCGGGGCCGTGCAGCATGATCCACTTGGCTGGTTCGGACAGGTGACGGCGGCGTGGGTGCAGGCGCTGGGATCGGTCGTCGCGATCATTGCCGCTATCGTCATCGACCAGGGCAGCGCCCGGCGGCAGCGCGAGCAGTTCGACTACAGCGAGATGCTTCGAAAAAGGGAGTGCATAGAGGCTGCCCTGGCCGCCGCCACACTGGCCGGTTTCGCCTACAGGTGGCTACAGCACACACACACGGACATCCATCGCCGGACCTACCGCCAGGAATGTACGGCGACCTATTCCGGAAGTGGGTGGACGTCGCGACCGAGCACCACGAAGCGCTGGCGGCTCTGCGAGAGCGCATCAGCGATCCGCTCGTACTCATGCATCTCGTCGGCTTCATGCACGGGCTCCGCCCGCCGTCGCGCGAGATCATCGGTCGCCATCAGTAGGAGAAATTGGTCGACGATGCGGCGTTCAACATGAGTGGTCCATTTTCGCGGCTCTTGGCCTACGTGCAGGCGATAGCCGACGAGGCGGACGTGCCGATGGAGATCATGTTCGGCGCTGACGAGCCGGGGCACGGCAACGAGGGCACATCCGGCGGACCTACGGTCGGCGGCGAGACGCGCTCAGGGCGCCTGAGCGGAAAGAGCCTTGATGTGAGGCACCTTCCGCAGCGCTGAGCAGGATCATTGGTGGATGGCGGCCCATGTCTGCTTCCAGGCCAGACCCCAAGGTCTGCGCTTGCCGCAAGTCGGACCTTTCGGCACACAGCAATCTGTACGCCCCTGTCCCGAGTTTAGGGCGGAACGCCAGGGCCCTAATTGCCCTTGGAGAGGCGATCGAGACCCTGGCGGCGGCTGGTTGGTATGCTGACGGTGCGGTGGATCAGCGTTCCACCGCACCAAAGTAGCGGTCCGACTAACGCGGACGCGGCCCAAGGTTGGGTCGCTCGTCCCGCGTGAGCATCGTCCGCCCCCTGTTGTCACTGGCCCATTCGAGGAACTGGCTAACGCTGTCGACCTGGTCGTCGTACTTGCTGCCGGGGAACGTCACCAACTCCCGCCGGAACTCCTCCAGCCAGGGCGCCTCGACCGGGAACCTGGCCTTGCCGGCGTATAGACGCTCCACCTGGGCCGCTAGCCGTTCCTCCTTGCTGATCCTGGGGACGGCGCCAAAGCGCGAGCACCACGGAGCGTGGTGTTCTCGGTCGGAGAGACAACGCATGTCCCCGGCAAGGTCATGGAGCAGCACAACGCCGGTGCCGGTTTTCTCGACAATGATGGCGTCGGCCCGCCAGCGATTCCGTTCGAAGCGGACCTTGGCCAGGAGCTCGGGGTAGGGAAGACGGACCCGCACCACATCGAGCAAATGCCAGAAGCGGTCATAGTAGCCCCACGTGGTCCCGACCGAGTAGTCAGCGCGCGGATGGTCAGCCAGGGCTGTATCCCAGCTCTGGACGACACACTGCATCCGCTCTCGGGGCGGCGCCTCGTCATAGGTCTGGATCTTCTCCCACCGGATCAGCTCGCTGTCCGACGGAGTCGGGTTCTGCTGGTACTGCGCCGCGAACGCCCGGCTGCCCATTTCGCCCCGAAGCTGTTCCAGCACCTCGGCGCTTTCCCGACCGGGGTTGAGGATGTCGCCGACGGGCCGGCTGTACGTGCGACCAAAGGTGAGCGGGTGCACCATCGGCTGCTCGGCTATGGCCGGCAGGTTCAGATGGACGAACCCGCCCTTCTCCAGCAGAAAGCCGACCAGGTCGTCCTCATGCAGCCGCTGCTGGATGACCACGATCTTGCCATCGGATTTGTCGTCCAGTCGGCTGACCATGGTCTCCTCGAACCAGCGCTGGACCTTCAGACGTTCGGCGGGGGAGTGGGCGTCCGAGGCCTTCATCAGGTCGTCGACGATCAAGAGGTCGGCCCCAAGACCGGTCAGCGTGCCGCCCATGGAGACCGCCAGCCGGAACCCACCTTGCGCCGTGGTCGGTTGGGCCTCCGCGTCGCGGATGAACGAACCGGCCGTTCCGGGGAACACGCCGGCATAGTCGCCCGAGCGGATGACCTTCCTGAAGTTACGAGCATGGGTCAGGGCCAGGTCCTGTCCGTAGCTGGCGCAGATGATCCTGGCCCCTGGCTTGTGGCCCATCAGCCAGGCCGGGAAGGCCACGGCGGTGGTGATGGACTTCAGGTGTCGGGGCGGCACCGTGATGATCAGCCGCCGAATCTCGCCATGCGCCAACCGCTGTAGCTGGAAGCACATGGCGTCCAGATAGTACGCCCGCTCCAGCGGCTTGCCCGGATCAAGCAGGTGGAACACCCGCTCGACGAAGGCCTGGAAGTCCAGCCGGCAGAGCGCATCGGCGGTCAGGTGAATCCCGGGAGGTGCAACGGTCATTGGGCTACCCCCGTCGGTTTGAACCGCTCCATGTAGGCGGCGAGAATGGCTTCATCCTGCTCCGGGGTGGCCTCCCGAAGTGGAATGTCGGCATCCTTTGCTCGCCCTCCGCCGCGCCCGTTCTGGCCCGACTGGATGGTCATCACCGTGGCGATGGCCTTGGGCTCTCCCTTCACCGCGCCATCGACAACCCGCCGGGCCACGACCTTGCCCTTGGAGATCCGCTTACGGGTCCCGTCGATGGTCACCTCGATTTTCCTGTCGAGTTCCTCCTCGACCATCAGGGCGATGTTGCGCGATCCCCTGGGTCTTCCCTTGGGGTTGCCGGACCTGCCGGGTTTGAACTGGCTTGCGGCGGGCGGTTTGCCGTAGCCGACTGCATAGTCTTCGGGTGTGTCGGTCATGATCGCCTCCATCACGTGGTGACCCGGACGCGCACGCGCGCCGTGGGTGGAGTGGCGATGGCCGGTTCGGCCACTACCTTGAGGGCAGCCCGTTCGGCCCGAACCTGGGCGAACGTCTGGCCGGTGGCGGCCAGGGTTGCTTCGCGGCCGGTGAAGTCCTCCCAGCGGATAATCCCGACATCGACGTACTGCGGGTCGAGCTCGGTGGCCCGGCCGCGGCGTCCGCTCTGCTCGGCGGCGATCAGGGTGGTGCCGCTGCCGTTAAAGAGGTCCACCACGACATCACCCCGCTCGGTGCTGTCGAGGATCGCGTCCCGCACCAGCGCCAGAGGCTTTACAGTCGGATGCAGCTCGCGGGCTTTCGCTTTGGCGGCACCGAACCCATTTACTCCTGCGTAGGCCCAAACGTTGGAGCGGTTGCGACCGTTCTTGCCCAGCTCGACCCGGTTGACGTGGCTGCCGCCGGTCTTCTTGAACAGGAAAATCAGCTCATGGCGGCTTCGGTACATGGAACCCATGCCGCCGGCGGTCTTGTCCCAGACAATGAGGTTGAGGAACTGCAGCCTGGCGGCGTCGGCGCCATCCAGCGTGTGCCGGATATGGCGATGGTCCATGCAGAAGAAGGCGAGGCCCCCGGGGATCAGCGCCGCCTCGATCTGGATGGCCACCTTGATCAGGAAGGCGGTGAACTCAGCGTCCGACATCTCGCCGGACGCCATCACGAACTCGCCGTGCTTGCCACCGCTGGTAACCTGGCCAGCAATTTCTAAATTGTAGGGGGCGTCCGTGAATACGGTCCGGGCCTGTTCGTCGCCCAGCAGGGTCTTGAGCGAGGCCGGATCGGTGGCGTCCGCGCAGAGCAGGCGGTGGTCACCCAGCAGCCACAGGTCGCCAAGCTGGCTTGCCGGGGCGCCGCTGACGGTCGGGATGGCGTCGCCTTTCTCGCCGCCGCCTTCGCCGCCCAGAACGATGGCGTCGATCTGCGGTTCGGTGAAGCCGGTGACCTCGAGGCTGAACCCCAGATCGAGGGCCGCCAGTTCCTCGAACTCGATCTTCAGCGCTTCCCGGTCCCAGCTCGACTCCTCGGCGATACGGTTGGCTGCAATGACGAACGCCCGCTTCTGGGCCTCCGTCATATGCGCCAACTGAACGCACGGGACTTCGGGCAGGCCGATCAGGCGAGCGGCCTCGACCCGGGCGTTGCCGGCCAGGACCTTGCCCTCCTCATCGATCAGGACCGGGACATTGAAGCCGAAGGTCTGGATGCTGGTGGCGAGCTTCTGGATTTGATCCTTGGTGTGAGACCGCGTCTTGCGGCCCAGGGCAACGAGAGTGTGGATCGGGTGATAGGTGATCGACAGACCAAGGATGTCTGCCGACCCGGCTGCGTCGCGCGCAGCAGTCGTCATAGTGGGGCTCATCGTGGCCTCCATGAGAGTTGAAATGGTGGAGTGAGCGCCGGCGCTGATCCCGGCAGTCATCAGCTGATCAACTGGACCTGAAGGTCCTCAACGAGGGCATTGCGCCCTGAACACTCATTCCAACTGGACCCTGGAGGTCCCACCCTGGTCCGCGACCGACGGCCTAGCCGAGTTCTAACAGCGCTGAGTTGGGAGGGGTGGGTCGCCTGCACAAGAGGGCGCTGTGCAGAAATCCGCGCCCCCCTGAACAATCCACTCGACTAGCTGCGCACAGCAAGCGGTAGTCATCTCGTCCCCGCCCGGCCCTGCCGGGCTCGTCTCGGTAGGACGCGGAACACCGCGTCCCCAGCCAAGACGAGGGACATCCCATGACCAAGACCAAGAAGACGGACGCGCAGACTGGGGCCACCAAGGCGCCGAGCAAGCTCGACCAACTGGTGACCCTGCTCAACCAACCGGGCGGCGTCGACCTGGCGACCATGATGACCGCGACCGGCTGGCAGGCCCATTCCGTGCGCGGCGCGCTCGCCGGGTCGCTGCGCAAGAAGGGCCACCAGATCATCAGCGAGAAGGTCGATGGCCTACGGACCTGGCGTATCGAAGAACAGGCCGCCGCCTGATGTCGGAACTCCAGGAACTTCTCGACCAGATCGAGGGCCTGGGCGTGGATGGCCTGCGGGCCATCTGGCGGGAGCGGCTCGGCGAGCCGCCCCCGGTTCGCGCGCCGGACATTCTGCGGCGCGCCCTCGCCGAAGAACTGCAACTGAGCACTCTGTCACGGGACACAGATCTGGACAGGCAGCTGGGCAAGCTGGTGGCGCGCCACAAGGCGGGGCGCAAGCCCAAGGTCGCGACCGCCAGTTACAAGACCGGCTCGACCCTGACCCGCGACTGGCAGGGCCAGCGGTATCGGGTGGAGGTGGTCCAGGGCGGCTACGTCTGGAACGGGGAGAAGCACGCCAGCCTGTCCAAGATCGCCCGCGAGATCACAGGCGTGCGCTGGAACGGTCCGCGGTTTTTCGGCCTTCGTGAGGAGGCCGTCCGATGAAGGAGAAGAGCAAGGCCATCCGCTGCGCCATCTACACCCGCAAGAGCAGCGAAGAGGGCCTGGACCAGGACTACAACTCCCTCCACGCCCAGCGCGACGCGTGCGCTGCCTACGTTCTCTCGCAGGCCGGCGAGGGCTGGACCCTCCTCCCGGAAATCTATGACGACGGGGGCTTCAGCGGCGGGACCATGGACCGGCCCGCGTTGAAGCAGCTTCTCAAGGAGATCGACGCCGGCAAGATCGACGTCGTGATCGTCTACAAGGTCGATCGCCTGACCCGGTCGCTCACCGACTTCTCCCGCATCGTCGATGTGCTCGACCGGTCCGGCGCCAGCTTCGTCAGTGTGACCCAGGCGTTCAACACCACCTCCTCGATGGGCCGCCTGACCCTGAACGTGCTGCTCTCGTTCGCCCAGTTCGAACGGGAGGTCACCGGCGAGCGCATCCGCGACAAGATCACCGCCAGCAAGAAGCTCGGTATGTGGATGGGCGGCAACCTTGCGCTGGGCTATCTGCCTAACGGCCGGACCCTGACCATCGAGCCGCATGAGGCGGAGACCGTGCGGATGATCTTCCGCCGCTACCTCGAGCTCGGGTCAGTGCATGCGCTGCGCCGGGAACTGGAGGACGCCGGCGTCCTCTCCAAACAGTGGACATCGAAAGGCGGCTCGATGCGTGGCGGCGTCCCGTTCAACCGCGGCGCCCTGTTCCATCTCCTGCGCAATCGCCTCTACCTGGGCGAGGTGCCGCACAAGGATGTCAGCTATCCCGGCCAGCATGCCGCCATCGTCGATCGCGAACTCTTCGACGCGGTCCAGGCCAGGCTGGACGAGACCGCTCACAAGCCGCGCACCCCGACGCCTGCCCATGTCAGGCGCGCGCACAAAGGCGCGCCGCTGACCGGCCTGATCTTCGACACCGCCGGCCATCTGATGTCGCCAGTCAGTTGTCCCCGCCGAAACGGCGCCACCTACCGCTACTATGTCTCCCGCGCCATCCAGTCAGGCGCGCCCGAGAAAGCCGGAGCCTGTCCGCGCGTTCCGGCTCCGGTGATTGAGGACCTGATCTTCGATCGATTGCGGCGCTTGGGACGAACCGGAGCCGGCGATGCGCAACCGGACTGGACCGATCTTCGGCCTTCGATCCAGCGTGTGGAGATTGCGCCCGAAGGTCTGACGTTGACCTTGAACGCCTCGAGCGCCGAAGCGGTCGGCGGCCTGGACTGGGCGCGAGAGCGCTTGCCGGTCGATGACGACCTCCAACTGATTGATGAGGCTTTGATCCTGAAGATCCCCGTCTGGCTGGTCCGTCGCGGCGGCGCCAGCGTCGCGGTGGGACCAGACGGTGCAACAGCGTTGCAACACGGCGGCGTCGATGCGGCTCTCAGCTCCGCGCTGGTTCGGGCCGAAGCCTGGAAGCGGCAACTGCTCTCGGGCGAAGCCGTCAGTGTCGGCTCGATCGCCACGGCCGAGGGCCTGAACGCATACTATGCCAGCCGGCTGCTGCGGGTGGCGTTCCTGGCGCCTGATCTGAAGCGCGCCATCCTCGAGGGACGCCAGCCGGCGGCCATGAACCTGCAGGCCATCATGACCCGCGATTTGCCCTTGGCCTGGGATGCTCAGCGCGCGCTCTTCCGCGGCTGAAACCAGTCTTCCTGTTATTCCCTGATACGGCGTCGCGGGTCCCTGATCCGCGGCGTTTTTTCCCTGTTCAGGCCGAAATAATTCCCTGTTCCTGATGCGGGAAATCTGCGGCGGGGGTTGGCGCAATCCCTTGCCGCAGTTGCGATAGCGCGAGTCCGTCGAAACCCGGAATGAGCGCGATTTGGGCGTTTTCCCTGTATCTTCCCTGTAGACGTCATGGGGCCTCCGTTCGGAGGGAAACAACACCGACGACGGCGATGCGGAGACGAGCGGGGAATTCAGGCCCTGGAGGGGCCGCATTCAGGCAACGAGAGACGCAGATCGCGTCTCTGATCCGGCGCAAGCGACGGTAAAGTCGGGGGTATTTCGGGGAGTACCCTGAAGCGGGATTCAGCGCGTGACTGGATGGCGGTGAGAGTGGGATTCGAACCCACGGTAGGCGTTAACCTACACACGCTTTCCAAGCGTGCGCCATCGACCACTCGGCCACCTCACCAGCACCACCGTGCGAGAGCTGGTCAAAGCCCCCGGCGCAGGAAGGCGCGCAATATACTCATGGACCCTTCGGGGGCAAGGGCGCATGGGCCGCCAGGCCTTCGGCGCTGAACAAAGATCGCGGCTCGTCGCGGCGCAGGACCGGCGAGAGGGCTTCGGCAGACCGGATCCACCCGCTGATCGCGCCGCGCGCGCGCGGGTCGCCGGCGCGGATCCGGGCTTCCAGCCGGACCAGTCCGGCGTTGGCCCGGCGCAGTCCGGCGAGGCTGCGCGGCAGGCCGGCGAACCGTTCGTCGAGCCGTCCCAGACGGGTTCGTGCGGCGGCCACCATGACAAGCGCCGTGCCGCGATCGCCGGCTTGCAGCGCTCCGTCCGCTGCGATGACGCCGCTGATCGCGTCGCCAAGGTAGTCGTCGGCTCGCAACGGCATTGCCGGGCCACAGGCGGCCGGGTCGAGCGCCCGCACATAGGCCGCCAGTCCGGAGAGCACTGCCGGAGTCGGCTCAGGCCCGTCGAACTCCTCGGTGATCAGGCCGTGGATGAAGGTTTCCAGCGCCCGGGACGCCGGATCATGGTCGACCTTCAGCATCGCGCGCGGACCGCCGAGGTCCGGGATGGGCCTGGGGTCGTCGACGCCGTTGCCGCGATGGCTGCTGAACAGGGAAGAGGTGACGTCGGCCGTGCCGGGCGCGCCGGAGGCGCCGGGGAACAGGAAGCCCGGATTGTCCCGGCCGTTGCGGTGGCAGGTCTCGCAGGAGATACCGGCGCGGGCCGCCTGGCCGCCCAGCAGAAGCGGCGACCGGAAGGCGACCCGACCGACGTAGACCGCCTGGGCCGCCTCGGGTGACCCGCCGCGCATGGCCGGCAGACACTCCGAGGGCTGCCACCCGAGCGCCGCGACCGGATCGGCCCCCGGCGCCAGCCAGCGCATCTCGGCCAGCGGCGGGCCGGACGAGGCGGCGAGCGACCCGAGGGCGAGCGCGAACGCTAGAGCGGCTGTCCGCCGGCCTCGATCCAACGGCGCAACTCCTCTGCTTCGGGGCAGCCGTAGGTGCATTGCTTCTCCAGCCGCGAGAGCATGACCCGCGCCCCGGCGATGTCGCCGCGCAGGATCTTGAGCTCTCCGTAGTACTCGGTCGCGCCCCGGTGGTTCGGGGCGATCGCCAGCGCGGCCCGGTACCAGCCCTCGGCCTCGTCCAGCTGGCCCATCCGGCGCAGGACGTAGCCGCGATAGGTGAAGATGTCCGGATGCGGACCGACGACCCGGCTGGCGGCGTCGAGCGCCGCGAGGGCTTCGGGCCAGCGGCGCTCGTTGATCAGGCCGACGGCGGCGACATAGGCGCGCTCGCCGCCCGAGGGGTCGCCGAACAGCAGGGAGGAGGTCGGCGTCGGAGCCGGCGCCGCGAGGGCGGTCTCGACCTTTGTCACGGCGGTCCTGAGCGCAGCCGATTCCGGGCATTTGCCGGCGCAGGTCGTGTCCCGCGCCCTGAGCGCGTCGAGCTCGGCCTTCGCCTTGTCGGTCTCGCCAAGGCGGATCAACGTGAGCGCCAGTTCGCGACGGGTGTCGATGTCTTCGGGCTTGAGCTTCACCGCCCGCTCATAGGCCTTCCGCGCGGCCTTGAAGTCGTTCTGGGCGGCGCGGGCGAAGCCGAGCAGGAACCAGCCCTCGGGTGCCTTTGGCGCGGCCTGGGTCACGCGGCTGAAGGCGCGCTCGGCCTCGGCGTACTTGCTGGCCTGGAGGGCGGCGATCCCCTTCTGGTACTCGGCGACCGGGTCGTACTGCGGACCGCTGGAGCCCATGTCGGAGCCGCCGCCACCGCCACCCCCGCCGCCACCTGCGGCCAGCGCCGCGCCGGCGAGGCAGGAAAGCGCCAGGGCGCCGATCAGGGCCAGTCTGTGCATGCGGATCATCCTCGGTTCCTCCCCGTGATCCCGTCACGCAAATCTGGCATAACAATGATCACCCGTCAGCCGATGAAATCTCCCCGCTGCCGCCCTATCTTGTCTGCGAACCGATAGTCGAGGACGCCATGCTGTTCGCCAAGAAGACCCTGGAAATCCCCTCCGCCGCCGACGCCCTGCCGGGCCGGGCGCAGGAACTGCCCACCGCCCTGACCCACTTCGTCAACGACCGGCCGCTGAAGGGGCCCTGGCCCGAGGGTCTGGAAGAGGCGGTGTTCGCCATGGGCTGCTTCTGGGGCGTCGAGCGGATCTTCTGGCAGATCCCGGGCGTCTGGAGCACGGCGGTCGGCTATGTCGCCGGCTCGACCCCCAATCCGACCTACCAGGAAGTCTGCAGCGGCCGCACCGGCCACACCGAGGCGGTGCTGGTGGTGTTTGACCCGAAGGTCGTCAGCTATGACGCCCTGCTGAAGGCGTTCTGGGAGAACCACGATCCGACCCAGGGCATGCGCCAGGGCAATGATGTCGGCACCCAGTACCGCTCGGGCGTCTATCCGCTGAACGACGCCCAGACCGCGGCGGCCCTCGCCTCGAAGGAGGCCTACACCCAGGCGCTTGCGAAGGTGCGGATGGGTCCGATCACCACCGAGATCGCGCCGGTCGGGCCGTTCTACTACGCCGAGGACTATCACCAGCAGTATCTGGCCAAGAACCCGAACGGCTACTGCGGCATCGGCGGCACAGGCGTGACCTGCCCGATCGGCGTCGGCGTCGACGCGTGACGCCAGCCGCCTTCGACGCGGTCTGTCGCGTCCTGCCGGGCGTCACCATGGACGTCCAGTGGGGCGACGATCACGTCTACAAGGTCGGCGGCAAGATGTTCGCCGTCTACGGCCCGGCGGCTGACAGCTTCTGCTTCAAGGCCAGCGATATCGCCTTCGAGGTGCTGACCGAAACGGGCCCGGGCAAGCCGGCGCCCTATCTGGCGCGGGCGAAGTGGGTCTGGTTCGCGAGCCTGGCGGGGCAGGACGCCGGTGAGGTCGAGGGCTGGCTGAAGAGCGCCCATGGGCTGATCGCGGCGAAGCTGACGCGGAAGCTGCGGCAGGAACTGGGACTTTAACGGGACAGCTAATCCAGTCCCTGCTTCTCGATCCGCGCGCGCAGCTTGCGGATCGCCTTCGCGGACGGTGACTGCCGCTGGCGCCAGACCAGCAGGCTGACCGCGCCGATGGTGGCGATGGCCATCGCGATCGGGCCGAACATCCAGGCCGCCGCCGCCAGGGCGAAGTAGTAGCCGCGCACCCCGGCATTGAACGCCGACAGCGACTGGTTCAGCACCTCGCCGCCGGCGTCGCCGAAGGCGTTCAGGTCAGCCTCGTCGATGCCTTCGCCCTCGGGCGTCGCGCCGAAGATGGTCAGGCAGTAGTTCATCTGGCGGATCGACCAGATGAAGGCCAGCAGGCCGCGCGACAGCACGATCAGGATCACCGCCAGCTGCAGCTCGAACAGCATCCTCGAGGAGGTCTGGATCAGCTCCAGGCTGGAGAGGCTCGCGAACGACCGCTCGCCGCCGAACAGCACCCCGGCGGCCGCCGCGATCAGCAGCAGGTTGGACGAGGCGAAGAAGCTGGCCGAGTTGAGCGCATGGCCCAGAAGCTGGCCGTCCATGAACCGGCTCTCGCGCCGGGCCATCTGGCGCATCCAGGCGGCGCGGACGACGGTCATGTCCGTGTTCAGGCTGCTCTCCCGCGACACCATCCGCAGCAGCTGCTCGTAGAACAGCCAGCACAGGGTGAAAAAGGCCAGGGCGGCGATGTCGGCGAGCGGCATCAGACGGTCAGTCCTCCTTGATCAGGCTGGTCTTGCGGGTGTCGGGCATCAGGATGACCGTCAGCAGTCCGACCGCAAGGATCGCCGTGACGTAGATATAGAAGTTGCTCTCGCGCCCGGCTGTCTTGAAGCTCAGGGCCACCGCTTCCGCCGAACCGCCGAAGATCGAGTTGGCGATGGCGTAGGGCAGGGCGACGCCGAGGGCGCGGATATGGGCCGGGAACATCTCGGCCTTGAACAGGCCGGAAATGGCGCTGTAGCCGGACTGGAACACCAGGGCGATCATGATCAGCCCGAAAGCGACGGCAGGACTGGTCGTCCCGGCGATGGCCGTCAGCAGCGGCCAGGTGGCGACCATCCCGCCGCCGAAGGCGAACAGCAGCAGCGGCTTTCGTCCGATCCGGTCGGACAGCCAGCCGACGAGCGGCTGCATCAGCATGAAGCAGAACAGCGCCGCCAGCATGATCTCGCTGGCCGTCGCCTTGCTGAAGCCCGAGGTGTTGATCAGGAACTTCTGCATGTAGCTGGTGTAGACATAGTAGGCGAGCGAGCCGCCGGCGGTCAGGCCCATGACCATCAGGGTCTCGCGCGGGTGCCTGACGAACAACAGCATGGTGCGGCCGCGATTCTCGCCCTCTGCCTTCGCGTTCTCGAAGCCCTGGCTCTCGTGCATGCCGCTGCGGACCCAGAACACCACCACCGCCAGCAGGGCGCCGATGACGAACGGGATGCGCCAGCCCCAGGCCTTGAGGTCGGCTTCCGGCATCAGGTTCTGCAGCAGCACGACCATGCCCTGGGCCGACAGCGAGCCGGCGATCAGGGTCACGTACTGGAAGCTGGCCCAGAAGCCGCGGCGCTTCGCGCCGGCAACCTCCGAGAGGTAGGTCGCGCTGGCGCCGTACTCGCCGCCGACGGAGAGACCCTGGAGAATGCGGGCGCCCAGCAGGATCGCCGGCGCGAGGGCGCCGACCTGGGCGTAGGTGGGAGCCAGCGCGATGATCAGACTGCCGGCGCACATCATCGACACGGACAGTGTCAGCGCTGCGCGCCGTCCGGCCCTGTCGGCATAGGCGCCCATCAGCCAGGCGCCGAGCGGCCGGGCGAGGAAGCCGACAGCCGAGATCGCCGCAGCCTTGAACAGCTGCGCGGTCTGGTCGCCTTCCGGGAAGAAGTGACTGGCGAAATAGACCGTGAAGAAGATGTAGATCGACCAGTCGTACCACTCGACCAGGTTCCCGGCCGAGCCGCCGAGGATGGCCTTCAGGCGTTGGCCGACAGTCATCCCGGGCGGCGGCGGAGCGTCCGGTGTTTCCCCGAACACGCCTGTTTCCGTCACCGCCATGCCGTTCCCCCGAACCGGTTCAGTTCAGGGGAGGTTAGGCGCGGCATGGGGTGAGGGGAAGCCGTTCTCCCTCCCGGTGAAGGGGAGGAGAAACCTACAGCCTGCCCATCAGGAACAGGATGATCAGGATGACCAGCACAACGCCCAGACCGCCGCTCGGTTAGTAGCCCCAGGACCTGGAGTGACCCCAGGTGGGCAGCGAGCCGATGACGGCGAGAATTAGAACAACGATGAGGATGGTCCCCAGCATGCGATGTCTCCTGAACAGAACGGCCCCGGCTTCGCCAGATCAATTCCCGGCGAGGGCTTGCGGTTCCGGTGGCTGTTCAGGCGCGCTGGAGGATGTCTTCAGCTGTTGTCTTCGGTCGGCGCGTCCGGGCCGTTCTTCTTGATCGAGGCGATGGCGTTCTGGGCGGAAGCCTTGGAGCTGTAGCCCTCGGTCGAGAACATCACTTCATCGTTGTATTTGAACCGGACCCGGAACTCGCCGGCCTTGTCCTTGTAGATCTCGAACTTGTGGGCCACTGGGGCGCTCCTGTGCTGTCGGAAAGCCGACAGTCCAGTCCCCGCCGCCGGCGGTCAATCGCGTCATCAGCCACAAAAGCGTGAGGCGGTCAGGGTTGCGCGGGCGCCCGCCGGATCGACCACAGGGCGCCGATGAAGGCGCCCTTGATGCGCGGAAGCAGCAGCAGGATCAGCGTCGTCAGCGAAATCAGCGCGCCCGGCACGATCACCCAGGGAGAGGTCTCCCACATGAACGGGAAAAAGAAGGCCGGGGCGACCACGAGATGGCCGACCAGCAGAATGGTGAAATAGGCCGGGCCGTCATCAGCCTTGTAGGCGCCGAGATCGTGGCCGCAGACCTCGCAGGTCGGCGTCACCTTCAGATAACTGCTGAACAGGCGGCCCTTGTCGCAGTTGGGGCAGTGTCCGCGCAGGCCGCGCAGCAGGCCCGTCCTGAACGGGCGCGTAGGAGCGATTTCGGTCATGGCCCTAATATGGCCCAACACCGACCCGAATGCGAGGCATGCGACGCAAGAGTGTCGTGACGGAGGGTCCTTGAAACATGTTCGCCGGGCGGACGTTGAGGATCACGGGCAGCCGCTCCGGCGTTTTCCGCCAGGGCGCGGGGACAGGCGGGATTGCCACACCTTTGGCCTCTTTTCGTGTGAGGGGAGACAACGTTACGCGAAGCCATAAATGCTCTGCTAGGATTTGGTGCTGGGATGGAAAAGGGCGCACGGGTTCGATGCCGCTTCTGACGCGTAAGATCGGCACGGTGTGTCTCGCTGGGGCTGTCGTGGTGAGCGCCCTGTCGCCGGCGATGGCCCAGTCGCCGTCGCCGGCGCCGCAGACGGCATTCGCACGCCCCGCGCCGCTCTCGCCCACCGCCCCCATAACCCTGACGCCGGCGCAGGCGGAGCTCCTGCAGCGCACCCTGGCGGAGTCCGATCGCCATGGCTTCGAGCCGAACGAGTTCGCACCGCGCAGCCCCGGCGACGCAGGCCTGATCGAGGCGACGATCCGCTACGCCCGGGCCGTGAAGACCGGCCGTCTGGCCCCCTCGGGCTTCCGGGCTGACTGGGGCCTGCGCCCGATGCCCTTCGACGCCCGCGGCGGCCTGGCCCGGGCGGTCTACGATGATCGGCTGGAAGCCTGGCTGAAGAGCCTGCCGCCTGACTATCCGGGTTACGAAACGCTGCAGCGGGGCCTCGCCACCTACCGCGAGATCCGCCAACGGGGCGGCTGGCAGTCGCTGCCGGAAGGTCCGGAGCTCAAGCTCGGCGCGACCGGTTTCGCCGTTGAGGCCCTGCGTGCGCGACTGGCCGTTGAGGATCCCGCGGCGCCGACGGTCACGGCGCGCACCCAGCCGGCCCCGCCGACCACGCCCGGCGCTGTTGCATCGCCCGGTGAGCCGCTGTTCGACATGGCGCTGGCCGAGGCGGTCAAACGAGCCCAGAAGCGGATGGGTCTTGAGCCGACCGGCGTGGTCAACGCCTCGACCCGCATGGCGCTCAATACTCCGGTGCAGCGTCGCCTGGACCAGATCGTCGCCAACATGGAGCGCTGGCGCTGGCTGCCGCCGACCCTGCCCGCCGACCGGGTCCAGGTGAATGTCGCGGCCGGGGTCCTGACGCTCTACAAGAACGACCAGCCCGCTCTGTCGATGCGCGCGGTGACCGGCAAGCCGAACGGTGGTGAAACGCCGCTGCTCAAGTCCGAGATCCACAGCATCGTTCTCAATCCGCCCTGGAACGTGCCGGCCGGCATCGCCGCGCGCGAGCTGTTCCCGAAAGGCCGCGCCTATCTCGCCAGCGCCGGCTTCCGCATCCTGCCGGGCGGCGGTCTGCAGCAGCAGCCGGGCCCGGGCAGCGCGCTGGGCCTGATCAAGTTCGATTTCCTCAATCCCTACGCGGTCTATCTGCACGACACGCCGAGCAAGGGCGGCTTCGCGCGATACACGCGCCTGGGCAGCCACGGATGCGTCCGGCTTGAAAAGCCCCTGGCCCTGGCCCGCGCGATCATGGAGGGCGATCCGGTCTGGACGCCTGAGGCCATCGACGCGACGATCGCCGGCGGCAAGACCACCCGCGCGACGGTCGCCCGACCGGTCGCCGTGTTCCTGCTGTACTGGACGGCCTATGTGACGCCGGACGGCCAGGTGAACTTCCGACAGGACCCCTACGGCTGGGACACCCTGTTGATGCAGCGGATCGCGGCGCAGGGGCGCGCGGCGTGATCCCGCGCCGGTCGCTGCTGACGGCAGGTCTGGCCGGTCTGGCGACGACCGGGGCCGTGTCGGCCCGTGCGCAGGACACCGCGCCGGCTGAAAGCTATGGCCCGCGTGACGATCCCGAAGACGCCTATCCGGATTTCCTGCTGTCGCCCGTTCCGCTGACGCCGCCGCCGGCCGGTCCGCGCCATCTGAAGTTCCGCCATCTGCACACCGGGGAAAACCTCGAGGTGGTCTACTGGGAAGACGGCAAGTACGTCTGGGACGCGCTCGGCGCGATCAACAAATTGCTGCGCGACTTTCGCTCGACCGAGGTCCATCCGATCGACGTGCGGCTTCTGGATATCCTGTTCACGCTGCAGTCGCTGACCGGCTCGAAAGAACCCTATCGGATCATTTCGGCCTTCCGCTCGGCACAGACCAACGCGATGCTGAGCGGCCAGAGCGCCGCGGCCAACGGGTCTAGCCAGGTCGCGAAGAAAAGCCTGCATATGGAAGGCAAGGCGATGGACGTTCGGCTCAACGACGTGTCGCTGACGGGCTTCCGCGACGCGGCGCTGGCGCTGCAGGGCGGCGGGGTCGGCTATTATCCGGACTCGGCGTTCGTGCATGTTGATATCGGTCCTGTCAGAACCTGGCAGGGCACGTAGGGGGTAGAAGACTCATGGCTCAGAAATCGGGGGGCAGCTGGTTCTGGCTGCTGGTCGGAATCCTGGCGGGCATCGCGCTGACGCTGTCGGCGTTGCTGTTTCTCAACGCAGGCTCCGGCGACGGAGCCGACACCCGGACAGCGGCGGATGACGCAGCCGCCACGGCCGCTGGCCAGCTTCCGGACGCGGGCACGCTGCCCGCCCCGTCCGCGCCTCTGCCGAAGGCTGCGGCGGTGCCCATTCCGCGTGACGCGGGCATCGATCCGGCGACGGATGACCAGATCGCCGACGACGCTGCGGCTTCCGGCATGACCTCACGCGCGCCGGTGTCGGCTCCCGACGGCGAATAATCCGCGCGCCGGGCTGGATAGGCCGCACAACGCGCGATAAAACAAATGTTCGAGCATCTTGTGCGGGCGTAGGGCGAGCGGTCCTTCAGTAACAAGGACTGCCATCTCACTCAGACACGGGAGCGGGGGGAGAGGAGTTCTACGCGTTGGAGCCTACGAACACCGAGGCGCCGGAATACTTCCACAAGGTCGTCGATTGTCAGTGGGCCTGTCCGGCCCATACGCCTGTGCCCGAGTACATCCGACTTATCGCCCAAGGCCGTCACGCCGACGCGTACATGGTCAACTGGAAGTCCAACGTCTTTCCCGGGATTCTCGGGCGGACCTGCGACCGCCCCTGTGAGCCGGCCTGCCGGCGCGGGCGGGTCGACGAGGAGCCGGTGGCCATCTGTCGGCTCAAGCGCGTCGCCGCCGACAACAAGGGTGACGTCGCCGCCCGGATGCCGTCTGCGCCCACCCAGCTGATCGGCAAGCGGATCGCCTGTGTCGGGGCCGGACCCGCCGCGATGACCGTCGCCCGCGATCTTGCGCCGCTCGGCTATCACGTCACGGTCTACGACGCGGACGCCAAGGCCGGCGGCATGATCCGCAGCCAGATCCCGCGCTTCCGCCTGCCCGAAAGCGTCATCGACGAGGAGATGGGGTTCATCACCGATCTCGGCCTGGAGATGCGCCTCGGAGAGCGGATCGACAGCCTGGGCGCCCTGCTCAAGGAAGACTACGACGCCATCTTCGTCGGCACGGGCGCCCCGCGCGGCCGTGACCTCGACGTCCCCGGCCGGAAGGAAGCCGCCGCCAACATCCACATCGGCATCGACTGGCTGTCGAGCGTCTCGTTCGGCCATGTCGAGGAGATCGGCCGGCGCGTGATCGTGCTTGGCGGCGGCAACACCGCCATGGACTGCTGCCGGACCTCGCGCCGACTCGGTGGCGAGGATGTGAAGGTCATCGTCCGCTCCGGCTTCGCCGAGATGAAGGCCTCCCCGTGGGAAAAGGAAGACGCCCAGCACGAGGGCATTCCGATCCATGACTTCCTGGTGCCCAAGGCGTTCACGCACGAGAACGGCAAGCTCACCGGCGTGACCTTCGAGAAGGTCGGCGCGGTCTATGACGAGAAGGGCCGGCGGTCGCTGAAGCCCACGGGCGAGCCTGACCAGCATTTCGAATGCGACGACGTGCTGGTCGCCATCGGCCAGGAGAACAGCTTCCCCTGGATCGAGCGCGACATCGGCCTGACCTTCGACGAGTGGGGCATGCCCGTCGTCGACGAGACGACCTTCCAGTCCAGCCTGCCGAACGTCTTCTTCGGCGGGGACGCGGCCTTCGGGCCCAAGAACATCATCTGGGCCGTAGCGCACGGCCATGACGCGGCGATCTCGATCGACCACTTCTGCCGTGGCGCGGACCTGCGCCTGCGGCCGCCGCCGGGCGTGCTGGTCTCGTCACAGAAGATGGGCATCCACGAGTGGAGCTATGACAACGACATCTCCGACGAGGACCGTCAGAAGGTGCCGCTGCTGCCGATCGCCGAGGCCCTGGCCGATGTGAAGGCCGAGGTTGAGCTGGGCTTCGACGACCCGCGCTCCTGGGCCGAGACCCAGCGCTGTCTGAACTGCGACGTCCAGACAGTGTTCGCGACCCCGCTGTGCATCGAGTGCGACGCCTGCGTCGACATCTGCCCGACCGACTGCATCACCTTCACGGTCAACGGCGAGGAAGAGGAGCTGCGGCCCCGCCTCAAGGCGCCGGCGCTGAACCTGACGCAGGACCTCTACGTCTCCGGGACCCTGCCGACCGGCCGTGTGCTGGTGAAGGACGAGGACGTCTGTCTCCACTGCGGCCTCTGCGCCGAGCGCTGTCCGACCGGCGCCTGGGACATGCAGAAGTTCGTCATCGAAATGACCCACGCCGGCGGGGGATGCTCGAAATGACCCGTCAGACCCAGGCGGTGAACGACTTTGTCGTCAAGTTCGCCAACGTCAACGGCTCGGGCTCGGCCTCGGCCAACGGTCTGTTCGTCAAGGCGATCCTGCGGATGGGCGTGGCGGTCGCCGCGCGCAATATCTTCCCGTCCAATATCCAGGGGCTGCCGACCTGGTACGAGATCCGTGTCAGCGGGCAGGGCTGGCTGGGCCGGCGTGGCGGGGTCGACCTGATGGTCGCCATGAACCCGCAGACCTGGGATCGGGACGTCGCCGAGATCGATCCCGGCGGCTACCTGTTCTACGACTCCACCAAGCCGATGCCCGCCAGCAAGTTCCGCGATGACATCACGGTCGTCGGCATTCCGCTGACCGCCCTGTGCAATGCGGCCTATGCCGAGCCGTCAAAGCGCAAGGTGCTGAAGAACATCATCTACCTCGGTGCGCTCACCTATCTGCTGGGCATAGAGTCCGGGGTGGTCGAGGCCCTGCTGGCTGAGGAGTATGCCTCCAAGCCGGCCCTGATCCCGGCCAACCTCGAGGCCATGAGCATCGGCTTCAATCACGCGAAGGCGAACCTCAAGCCGCTCGGCCTGCAGCTGAAGCGGGCGGACGCGGTGGGCGACCGCATCTTCGTCGATGGCAACACCGCCGCCGCGCTCGGTGCGGTCTATGGCGGGGCGACCGTCTGCGCCTGGTATCCGATCACCCCCTCGACCTCGCTGGCCGAAGGCTTCATCGACTACTGCAAGAAGCTGCGGCACGATCCGGAGACCGGCGAGGCGCGCTACGCCATCGTCCAGGCCGAGGACGAGATCGCCTCGATCGGCATCGTCGTCGGCGCCGGCTGGAACGGCTCGCGGGCCTTCACCTGCACCTCGGGACCGGGCGTCTCGCTGATGCAGGAGTTCATCGGCCTCAGCTACTTCGCCGAAATCCCGGCGGTGATCTTCGACGTCCAGCGCGGCGGCCCCTCGACGGGCATGCCGACCCGCACCCAGCAGTCGGACATCCTGTCGGCGGCCTATGCCAGTCACGGCGACACCAAGCATGTCCTGCTGCTGCCGGAAGGTCCGAACGAATGCTTCGAGATGGGGGCCCAGGCCTTCGATCTCGCTGACCGGCTTCAGACGATGATCTTCGTCATGCTCGACCTCGACATGGGCATGAACGAGTGGCTGATCGAGCCGTTCAAATGGGATGACAGCAAGGCTCTCGACCACGGCAAGGTCATGACCGCCGCGATGCTCGACGCCGGCGCCGACTTCGGCCGCTACAAGGATGTCGACGGTGACGGCATTCCGTTCCGCACCCTGCCGGCCACGCACCCGTCGAAAGGCGCCTATTTCACCCGCGGCACCTCACGCGATCCCTATGCCCGCTACAGCGAGGAGGGGGCCGTCTACGTCGACAACATGGAGCGGCTGCTGCGCAAGTTCGAGACCGCCAAGTCGCTGGTGCCCGCACCGGTCCTGAAGAAGGCCTCGAAGCAGACCGCCTACGGCGTCATCTACTACGGCTCCACCTCGCCGGCGATGGATGAGGCGCTCGCCGGACTCGAGGCGCGCGGCCTGCAGGTCGACGCCCTGCGGGTTCGCGCCTTTCCGTTCCCGGGCGAGGTGTTCGATTTCATCGCCGAACATGAGCTGGTCTTCGTGGTCGAGCAGAACCGCGACGCCCAGCTTCGCGCCCTGCTGATCAACGAGGGCGGGGTCGATCCGGCCCGGCTGGTGAAGGTGCTCAACTACGACGGCTCGCCGATCACGGCGCGCTTCATCCAGGCCGAACTGGCCCGCGGGATGGGCGCTGTCGATGTGAACGCCGCCGGGGAGATGGCCAAATGACCTACATCGTCAAACCGCAGTTCCACCATCCCTCCCTGACGACCAACAAGCTGGGCTTCACGCGCCGCGACTACGAGGGCCGGGTCTCGACCCTGTGCGCCGGCTGCGGCCACGACTCGATCAGCGCCGCCATCGTGCAGGCCTGTTTCGAGATCGACCTCGAGCCGCATCGCCTGGCCAAGCTCTCGGGCATCGGCTGCTCGTCCAAGACGCCGGACTATTTCCTCAGTGCCAGCCACGGCTTCAACACCGTGCACGGCCGGATGCCGTCGGTGCTGACGGGGGCCAACCTGGCCAACCGCGAGCTGATCTATCTTGGCGTCTCCGGCGACGGCGACAGCGCCTCGATCGGCCTGGGCCAGTTCGCCCACGCCATGCGGCGCGGGGTCAACATGGCCTACATCGTCGAGAACAACGGCGTGTACGGCCTGACCAAGGGCCAGTTCTCGGCGACCGCCGACAAGGGCAGCAAGTCCAAGAAGGGCGTGGTCAATTCCGACAGCGGCATCGACCTCGTCGCCCTGGCCCTGCAACTGGGCGCCACATTCGTCGGCCGCAGCTTCTCCGGCGACAAGGACCAGCTGGTGCCGCTGATCAAGGCGGCGCTGACGCACAAGGGCGCGGCCTTCATCGACGTGCTGAGCCCCTGCATCGCCTTCAACAACCACAAGGGCTCGACCAAGAGCTTCGACTGGGTGCGGGAGCACAACGAGGCGGTCAACCGGCTCGACGTCCTGCTCGGCCGCGTGCCGGTGACCACGTCCTACGAGCCCGGCTCGCTGGTCGAGGTGGCGCAGCACGACGGCTCAACGCTGCTGCTGCGCAAGGTGGCCGAGGACTACGACGCGACCGATCGCACCCGGGCGATGGCCTATCTCCAGGAACGCCAGGCCGCCGGCGAGATCGTCACCGGCCTGCTCTATGTCGATCCGGAGGCGGAGGATCTTCACGACGCGCTGGGGACTGTGCCCCGCGCGCTCAACGCCCTGTCCGACGCCGAGCTCACACCGGGGTCGGCGGCGCTGGCGAAGATCAACGCGGCGTTGCGGTAGCGCAGAGGTCCAACCTCTCACTCTTGGGAGAGGGGGACCATGCGAAGCATGGTGGAGTGGGATGCGCGGTGACGGCTGTCAGTGCTGCGGTCGCGCCGCAGCCTCGCGTATCCGCGCCAACACCATGCCTGGATCATCCTCCAGTAGTCGCGCCGGCAAGCGCAGGGTGTGGATTCCACGGTCCTTGAGCCATGCATCGCGTCTGACGTCGCTTTCCTTGCGACCGGCGATGTCATGCGATCCGCCGTCCACCTCGACCGCCAAACGGGCGGCGTGACAGTAGAAATCCAGCACGAAAGGCCCGAGCGGATGTTGTCGGCGGAACTTGAGCCCGTCCAGCCGGCTGTCACGCAACGCCCACCAGAGGCGGCGTTCGGGCAGGTTCATGTTGGCTCTGAAGCGCTTAGCTCGCGCCCGGGTGATGGGTGAGGTTGCGTCCATGGAGATACGCAACCAAAGATTATATATCGCGTCAATACCCGCAATGGGGATCGGCTAACAAACGCGCTTCCCACTCCACCACCCTTCGGGTGGTCCCCCTCTCCCAAGAGGGAGAGGTAGGGCTCTAAACCAGCTCCGACACCAGCGCGTCGATATCCATTGAGCAGAACGCGATCGAGCTGTCGGCGACGCCGTAGGGGATGACGAGCCGGCGGCCGATGATCAGGGCGCCGCAGGTGTAGACGACGTTGGGGACATAACCCTCGCGGTTCTCGTCGGAGGGCGAGATCAGCGGCGTCGCCGTTCGGCCGAGCACCTTCGTCGGATCGTCCCTGTCGAGCAGCACCGCGCCTATCGCGTATTTGCGCATGGCGCCGACGCCGTGGGTCAGCAGCAGCCAGCCTTCGTCGATCTCCATCGGCGCGCCGCAGTTGCCCATCTGGACCAGCTCCCAGGGAAAGCGGGGCGAGACGATCATCTCGCCGTCGTTCCAGTCCAGCACGTCGGCCGAGCGCAGGAACCAGATGTTCTCGCCGTCCTGCCGGCCGATCATCGCGTACTGGCCGCCAACCTTGCGCGGGAACAGCGCCATGCCCTTGTTGCGCGCCGCCGTGCCGCTCATCGGCAGCAGGTCGAAGGTGCGGAAGTCGCGGGTGACCAGCATCTCCGAGGCGATCGCCAGGCCGCTGTAGGCCGTATAGGTGCCGTACCAGACAGGATCCTCGCCTTGCGTCATGAACCGCACCAGCCGCAGGTCTTCCAGACCGTTCCGCTGGGCCTGGGTGAAGGGAAAGATCACCGTGCCGGACAGCGAGGCCTCGGCGTAGCGGGTCGCGCAGACGGGCCCCTCGGGAATGCCTTCCGGCGGTGGATCGCAAACATGCGCAGCCATGGCGATGCGAGGCTCGGGCAACAGGTGCAGTTCGCCGTCCGGTGTGACGATACCCTCTCGAAAGGCGATCGAGGAGATGTGGCCCTCACCCACCGCCCGCATGGACAGCACGATCCGCACCGCACCGCCGACCAGACCCGTCTGGTCCGGGTGCGGGGTAATGCTGGGGTTGGTCAGGGCCGCGCCGGCGTAGCTGTACTCGTGACAGAAGTAGGCGCCGATCAGCGCCTTGCGCGTGTCGCGGAGGCCGGACTTCAGACCCAGCTGGGCCTTGATCTGGGCATAGCGCTCCAGGTGGACGCCGCGCGTCTGCCAGTGGCGGTCGCCGAAATCCCGGTTCACCAGCGCCAGTTCGGCCTCGCAGGTGCGCATGTCCATCGCCAGGACGGCGTCGACGATGCGTCGCGCCCGGGAAACCTGTCCCGGCTTCAGCGGTCGGGAATCTGGAGCAATGTGGAAGGGCCGAATGACGACCCGCGCGGGGTTTGGCGGGATGCGGAGGTCGCTGTGGGTGATGTGGGGCATCGTTCGGCGGGTCGATCTTCTGTGGAGGCCTTGTCGGCGGGACGGGCGGCTGGCCGGGCGGCGCGTTCGAGCACCAGCATGGCGCAGGCGGCCAGCTGGAAGGACAGCACCGACTCCGCCCCACAGTTGAGATTGGGACCGGTCGGCGTCAGGCCGTCGTGGCAGTCGCCGGTCAGGGGGTCGCCGACGGGGACGCCGAGGTCGTTCTTGCCGAGGAACCAGTCGAAGGCGCGGCGGGCCTCGCCCAGCCACCAGCGATCACCGGTGGCGGCGAAGGCCGCGGCGCAGGCATCGACCGTCGCGGCAGCCTCCAGCGGCTGCTGGTCGAACGGCGCCTCGATCGTGAAGGACTTGCCGAAGTTGACCGTGCCGACGGCGCGGAAGACGCCGCCGACGCCGGTCTGCTTGCCGCACAGCCAGTGCAGGGCGTTCAGGCCCGCCTGGGTCAGACCCTCGTCGTCCAGCACCATCCCGGCCCGAAGAAGCGCCTCCGGCAAACGGGCGTTGTCATAGGTCAGGCCGTCCTCGAACCAGCACCAGGCGTCGGTCTCCGAGCCGCGCAGCACGCCGGCAAGGCCACGGGCGAGCCGCTGCAGCAGTTCGCGCTCATGCGTGAGGCCTGGCTCGGCGCGGACCAGGCTGGCCAGGCCGAGCACCAGGAAGGCGTAGGTGCGCAGGGCCGTGAAGCTGTCCAGGTGTGGCGCGATCTTCTCCGCCAGTTCCCGCGCCCACTGCCGCAGCGCAGGGGAGCCGGCCTCGGAGGCGGTCACCGCCACGGACCACCAGGCCCGGGCAACGCTGTCGTCGGATCCGACATCTTCAAGCCAGGTGCGGTCATAGGCCATGAAGTTGCGGAACCGGCCCGCGTCGCCGTTCCAGGCGTGATGGACGAAGGCCGAATAGGTCTCGGCCAGCGCTGCGGTCTCCGGCGTGTTGATCCCGACCGCCCTCAACCGGTGCATCAGCAGCAGGGCGCGGGCGTTGTCGTCGACGCAGTAGCCGTGGTTGCGATCCGGGACCGCGTAGACGCTGTGCTGCAGCATGCCGACCCCGTCGGTCATCCGGCGCACGCCGCCCAGCGACGGACGCGGCAGAGGGTTCGCCGCGAAGCTGCGCGGCTCGGCCCCGGCCACGCGGGCGGGCGTCCGCTGTTCGCGAGCCTCGCTGAAGACCGCGAGGTAGCGCTCGGCCAGCCGGCTCCAGAGGGTGTCACGCCCCGCATTCCAGGCCCGCTGGCGCAGGGCCGCCATCCGCTCGGGATCGCCCAGCAGGGCGACCGCAGCGGTGGCCATGGCGCCCGGATCATTGAACGGCGTCAGCACGCCCCGGTCCTCGGCCAGCAGCTCCTGCGCGTGCCAGTAGGGCGTGGAGATCACCGCCTTGCCCAGCGCAACGGCGTAGGACAGCGTCCCGGAGGTGATCTGGGCCGCGTTGGGGTAGGGCGTGACATAGAGGTCGGCCGCCTCGAGCCAGTCCAGCAGCAGTTGGGTGTCCACATACTGGTTGTGGAACCGCACATGGTCGCCGACGCCCAGCTCGCGAGCGAGGGTGAACAGGCCCTCGCGATAGGCCTCGCCCTCCCGGGCGATCAGGTGGGGGTGGGTGGCGCCGAGGATCACATACAGGGCGTCCGGGCGTGCGGCGACGATCGCGGGCAGGGCGCGGATCATCGTTTCCAGCCCCTTGCCGGGCGAGAGCAGGCCAAAGGTCAGCATGACCTCATGACCCGCGAGGCCCAGGCGCGCCTTGGCGGCGGCGGTGCCGGTCAGGGGGCGGTCCGGCGCTCCGTGCGGCGTCACGACGATCTTCGCGGCCGGAACGTTCCAGACGTCCATCAGGATCTGCCGGCCGCGCTCGGCCATGACGATGATCCGCGACGACCGCCGGATCAGCCGCTCGAAGACCCGACGCTGGTCGGCGTCGGGGGCGGTCAGAACGGTGTGGAGGGTCGTGGTGACGGGCGCGCGGATGGCGTCCAGCATCAGCATCAGATGCTCGCCGGCCGGGCCGCCGAACAGGCCGAACTCATGCTGCACGCAGACCGCGTCGGGGGAGGCCGCGTTGATGCGGCGGGCGGCCTCGAGATAGTCGGCCGCGTTGTTCTGGCGAACCTGGAACATGACCTCCGCGCCGTAGTCGTAGCCGCCGCCCTCGTCGGTCATGGCCACGACGCTGCAGTCGAGGCTGGGCGCCGCTGCCTTCAGGGCGTCCAGGACGTCGCAGGTGAAGGTCGCGATCCCGCAGCGGCGGGGTGGAAAGCTGCCGATCAGGACCACCCGGCGGAGCGGCTGCGCCGGGCGCAGCAGCGGGGTCATTGAAGGGTTCACCGCGAACCTGGCCGTTGACGATCGTTGCATGGCTGTCCCCGTGAGCGCGGCACGTCCGGCGCCTGTCCAAGCTGCAACGCGGGGGCGGCGGTTTGGATGCGCGGGGTCCCGTCCCGCTGCCGTGTGACCATCACCGGGTGGGAGGCAGTCCTGTCTCGCCCAGCACGACGTTGCCCATCCGTGACGCGCGGTCGACGGCCGCCTTCAGCCCTTCGGCGGAGTCCAGGTCGCAGACCATCACCGCCTCGCGATCGGCGATGACCGCCAGGTTGCGGCCGCCCACCACAACCACGGTCATGCCCTGGCCGGCGCGGACCAGGCAGCCCTCGACGTTCTCGAGCACCACCTCGCCCGCGGCGCTGTTGCCGCTGGCGTCGCGTTCTGACGCCGCCAGCACCGCGTTCCAGGCGCCGAGGTCCGACCAGGCGAACCGGGCCGGGGCCACGACAGCGCGGTCGGTCTTCTCCATCACGGCGTAGTCGATGGAGATCTTCGGCGCGGCGCGGAACCGGGCGCCAAGCGTCACCTGATGGGGTTCATGCTCACCCTGTTCGACCGCCTCGCGCGCGGCGGTGCTGATCTCGGGCGCATGCAGGTCCAGTTCGGCGATGAAGGTGTCGGCCCGGGTAATGAACATGCCGCTGTTCCACAGGTAGCCATCGCGCAGGAACTGCTCCGCCTGCGCAAGGTCCGGCTTTTCGACGAAGGCGGCGACGTGATGGATGCCGCCAAGCGGCTCGCCGGGACGGATGTAGCCATAGGTGGTCGAGGGGGCGTTCGGCGGCACGCCGAGGGTCACGATCCAGCCGTCGCGGGCGTGTCGCTCCGCCAGGCCCACAGCCTCGGCGAACGCATGGTGGTCGGGAATGTGATGATCTGCGGCAAGGAACAGGATCACTGCCTCGGGATCCTTCGCCGCGATGAGGTGTGCGGCCGCCGCCATGGCCGGGGCCGAATCCCGCGCCTCCGGCTCCAGCAACAGCAGTCCGCCGCCGCCGGCCCGCTGCAGTGCGCGACGGATGGCCGGGGCATGGGCGCGTCCAGCGACCACCGTCACCGGTGCGGCGTCGGGCAGCGCATGGCTGCGCTCAAGCGCCTCGTCGAACGTCGACCGCGCGCCGACAAGCGGAATGAACGGCTTGGGGAAATGCGGGCGAGACGCGGGCCAGAGACGCTGGCCGGAACCACCACTCATGATCACGGGATAAAGCACAGGTCACCGATCTGGCCGCTTCACCCGGGGCGGGTGACTACGCGCGACGCATTCAAGGGTATAGTTTGGGAAAAATGCAACCAATGAGACTCAAGGGCGACTCGGCGCGGCCGGCGGTCGGCCGCCACGGCAGGTCCAGGGCCGGCGCGGCTGGCAGCCGGACCGCCCTGACGGCGCGTTCGCGATGGGTCTTGTCTGCCGCAGTCCTTCATCGCCACCACAACGCGTGAACGCCGCTAGGGTTCAGCCAATGTGGCGGCACGGGTTCAGGTCAGCATGATGGCGGACAGCAGGCGTCCGTAGTCGGGCTCGCCCTGCCTGAAGGCGCGTCGGTTGGAGAAGAACAGATCCGTCTCGGCGCAGGTGTCGCGCCCGATCCAATCCGCCCCGGCGACACCGGCTTCGGCCAGCCGGTCGAGGACGAAGGCCGGCAGGTCGAACTGGCGCTTGTCAGCCGCGGCGCCGGCGCTGAAGAAGCGCGCTGATCCCGGGCGAGCGGTCTCGAACCGGTCGAGGAATTCCAGGCCGACCTCGTAGGACTGCGGCGCGATGCAGGGGCCGATCACGGCGACGATGCGAGACCTGTCCGCGCCGAGCGCCGTCATGGACTGCACCGTCGCCTCGACCACCCCGTTGAGCGCGCCCTGCCAGCCGGCATGGGCTGCGGCGACGATCCTGGCCTGCGGATCGACAAACAGGATCGGCGCGCAGTCCGCCGTCAGCACCGCACAGACGATGGCCGGCCGGTCCGTGACGACGGCGTCGCCCTCCGGGAGCCTGCCGCACCAGGGCGCGTCCGCCGTGACCGCGATGGCGGAGTGGGTCTGGTAGCAGGTGTTCAGGGCGTCAGGCGTCGCACCGAACCAGTCGGCCGCGCGGCGGCGATTCTCCTGGACATCGTCCGGGTCGTCGTTTGACCCCCGCCCGACGTTCAGCCCTTCGTAGATGCCTTTCGACACCCCGCCCTGACGCGAAAAGAAGGCGTGGCGGACGCCCGGCAGCCCGGCCAGCAGGTCGCTCTGCAGGACGGGCAGGCCCGTCACGTCGAGGCCTCGAAGCCCGGCGGGATCAGTTCCGCGGAATGGATGCAGGCGACCTTGAACAGCTCGCCCATCTCGTCGGGCGAGATCAGGCGGATCAGCTGGCGCTCGATGACCTCGGCCCGGTCGGGACGGGCGGCCTTCAGCGCCTCGGCGCGATGCTGGATGCCGAGCATGCCGAGGAACAGGCCCTGGGCGATAGGATCGGTCGCCTCGGCCCCGGCCGCGCGGGCCGCGTCGCGCACGGTCGGGAAGTCGGCATAGACGGTCAGGTCGGACTCGCCGGGGAAGGCGAGGGGGTCGACCTTCTCATGCGCCCGGATGGCCTGCAGCGTGTCGCCAAACTCGGGCCCGCCGCGGCCGTAGTCGATCAGCAGCGCCGCGCCGCCCTCGCGGGCGATCAGGGCCCCCAGGTCGTTGCCGAGCGCCTCCTGGGCGGCGGACACTTCGAGGATCGGGCTGTCCGGCGACGGTGTCTTGCCATCGGGCGACGGCGCGAGGCCGAACGCCAGGCCGCCGTCCTCGCCCAGCCCCACCAGCCGCTCGATCCAGCCCTCGCCGGCATGGACGAACTGCCGCGCGGGCAGGCAGTCGAGCAGTTCGTTGGCGATCAGGATCACCGGCAGCCCGTCTGGCAGGTTGCCGAGCGAGCCGGTCCAGTTCGGCTCCGGGATGACGTCGGCCAGCTTGGCCTTCTGCACCGCGCGCAGGGGCCAGGAGGTCTCGATCAGCCAGACCTCGGCGGCGGCGACGAAGTCCGGCGCCAGCCGCACCGTGCGCAGCAGGTCGCTCATCAGGGTGCCGTCGCCCGGCCCCATCTCGACCAGCCGGAAGGCCGACGGCTTGCCCATGCGGGTCCAGGTCTCGACTGCCCAGACGCCCAGCAGTTCGCCGAACATCTGGCTGATCAGTGGCGCGGTGATGAAGTCGCCGCCCTCGCCCAGCGCGGGCCGGGTCGCGTAGTAGCCCTCCTGCGGATCGTGCAGGCAGCGGGTCATGTAGTCGGCCACGGTGATCGGGCCGGTCTGCGCGATCTCGGCGCGCAGGCGCTCCATCAAGCTCATCAGCCTTCGACCCGCTCCGGCGCGGGGGTGTCGACCGGCGTCCGGCGCGAGCGCCAGACCAGCCAGGCGCCGACCAGCAGCATCGGGATCGACAGCAGGGTGCCCATGGTCACCACATCCTGCAGGAACGGCAGCATCTGGGCGTCCGGCGCCCGCACGCTTTCCAGCGAGATCCGGAAGGCCGCGTAGCCGATCATGAACAGCCCGCAGAGCGCGCCGCGCCGCTGCAGCCAGCCCAGCCGGTGGGTGGCGAACCGCAGAATGAAGAACAGCAGCAGCCCTTCCAGCGCCGCCTCATAGAGCTGGCTCGGGTGGCGGAACTCGGGGCCTGCCGCCGGAAACTGGATGCCCCAGGGCACGGTGGTCGGGCGGCCCCAGAGCTCGCCGTTGATGAAGTTGGCCACGCGCCCGAAGAACAGGCCGATCGGCACGGCCGGCGCCACAAGGTCACCCAGCCGGAGCATGTCCATCCTGTTGCCCAGGGCGAACAGGATGATCGCGACGACCACGCCGAGGAAGCCGCCGTGGAAGCTCATGCCGCCCTTCCAGACTTGGAAAATCTCCAGGGGGTCGTCCCAGATCAGGTTTGGCGCATAGAACAGGATGTAGCCGATCCGGCCGCCGACGATGACGCCGAGCGTGATCCACAGAATCAGGTCGTCGATCTGTTCGCTGGTGGCGACAGGCTTTTCACCGCCCCAGAGGCCGGTCTTGCGGATCAGGCCGACCGCATAGCGCCAGCCCAGCAGAATGCCGGCGACATAGGCCAGGGCGTACCAGCGGATGGCCAGCGGACCGATGCTGAAGATGACGGGATCGAAGTTCGGAAACTGCACGTCTCTCTCCGGTTGGACGACTTCGCGACTGTGATAGCGGCGATCCCCTTCGCTTTCACCCCCGGTTTCCCATATTAGGGGGAATGGGCGCGCCATTTCGCGTCCGACAGGGCCCCGATGCAGACCAAGAACCCCTTTCTCGACGAGATCGCCAAGCTCACCACGGCTGCCGCGGGCCTTGCCCAGGCCGCCGGCGAGGAGGCGAAGACACAGTTTCGCTCGCAGGCCGACCGCTTCGTCGCGGAGATGGACCTGGTGCGCCGGGACGATCTGGATGCGCTGAAGGCCGAGATCGCCGCCCTGCGCGCCGAAGTCGCCGCCCTGAAAAGCAGCAGTTCGCCGGCCAAGCCCGCCGCCAAACCCGCCCCGAAGGCCAAACCGGCCAAGAAGGGCGAGTAGGGCTCGCGCCCGGCAAGAACCCCCTTACGCCCGCCGCGAAGCAGTCTAGGCTCCTTGTTCAAGGACGCTGCTTTGAGCCGGGCGCTTCCCCGCCCGGCCACAGGTCGGAGGGATACAGAGGCCCTATGGACACGCCCCATCCCGAAGAAGACGACGCCCTGCTGGCGCTGGATCCGCTCGAAGTCGTCGAGCATGTCCTGGCGGCCGAAAATCTGACGTTTGACCGGACCGACGACGGCGATCTCGCCTTTGCCCTGGCCGGTGACTGGAAAGACTACGAACTGTGGTTCGCCTGGCGGCCGGAGGCCGACTGCCTGCAGCTGTGCCTGTCCATCGGCATGACCACGCCCAAGGCGAAGCGCGCCTCGGCCTATGAGCTGCTCGCCCTGATCAACCAGCGCGTCTGGCTCGGCCATTTCGAGGTCTGGGCCGACGACGGCGAGGTGGTCTTCCGCCACGCCCTCAGCCTGCCCGGCGGCGAACGCCCGACCCTGGCGGCCGCGGCCTCGATGATCGACGCGGCGGTGGAGGCGGCCGACCGTTTCTATCCGGCGTTCGACTTCCTGCTGGCCGGCGCCAAGACCCCGGACGAGGCGATGGCCGCCTGCATGTTCGAGACCGTCGGCGAGGCGTAGGCTTCGGGACATGAACCCGACGACTGTTCTCCTGCTCGGCGCCGGCCGCATGGGCGGCGCCATGATCGAGGGCTGGACCAGCGCCGGTCCGGTGGCCCTCGGCGAACTGCTGATCCGGGATCCGCAACCCGGCGCCGAGGCGCTGGCCGCCGCTGACGATGGCGCGACGCTCAACCCGTCCGACTCCGAGCTGGTGCAGGCCGCGACGGTGATTGTCGCCGTGAAGCCGCAGATGTGGCGCGAGGTGGCGGCCGTCGTCGAGCCGCACCTCGCGCAGGACGCCGTGATCATCTCGATCGCTGCCGGGGTCTCGATCGCCTCCCTGGCGGAGGTCTTCGGCGAGCGCGACATCGCCCGGGTGATGCCCACGACCGCCGTCGCCATCGGCCAGGGCACGGCGAGTATCTGCGCCGCGACCGAGCGCGCCCGCCACCGCGCCCACGCCCTGTTCGACACCATCGCCAAGACCGTCGACATCGAGGACGAGGACCTGATGCACGCCGCGACCGCGGTGTCCGGGTCCGGGCCAGCCTACCTCTACGCCTTCGTCGAGGCGCTGGAGGCTGCCGCCATCAAAGCCGGCTTCGCACCGGACGACGCCGCGACCCTTGCGCGATCCACCGTCACCGGTGCGGCCCGGCTGATGACCCTGAGCGACGCCTCCCCCGCCGAGCTCCGCGCCCAGGTCACTTCGCCCGGCGGCACGACCCAGGCGGCGCTCGAGGTGCTGAGGGGCGAGGGCGGTCTCGCCGCGCTGCTGAACGATGCGGTCACGGCGGCGGTGAAGCGGTCGCGGGAGCTGGGGTAGGTCCGCGTCCCCCTCTTCGGGGAAGATCACCACAGGCCAGGCTGGCTCCTCGCCATTATCGCCAGGGCAGCCTGATTGACTCGCCCTTCCTGCTGGATACCATTGGTTTTCAGACTTTGGGGGGTCGAATGTCCAGGCGCGCGAAGGCAATAGCACCGGCGCTTTTGGTCGCTTTTGTTGTCGGGGTTTGGGGTTCGCATGCCGCCTCGCAGCCGGCCTCATGCCCTGCCGCGCCTTTCGGTGAAAAGCGTGTCGCCCTGATCATTGGCAACGGCGCTTACGGCGGCAGCCTTGGCATTTCTGCGCCGATCGAGGACGCGAAAGGGGTCGCTGACATCCTCTGCAAGGGAGGATTTCAAGGGGCCGAAAAGCCGCAGTACGACCTTAGCGCCGTGGAACTCCGTCGGGAGTTGAAACGGCTTGGTGAGGCGGCGAAGGATGCCGACCAGGTCGTCTTCTACTATTCCGGCCATGGGGCGGAGTTCGAGGGCCTGAGCAGCCTTCTGGGCGTAGAGTGGGCAGGTGAAAGCCTCGCTGCTTCCACGGCCGTATCGGTCGACGAGGTCAAGCGCGCGCTGTCCGCGAGCCCGACGGCCGCCAAGATCATGATAATCGATGCCTGTCGTACGAGCCCCGCCGGCCCCCTTGGCAACAATGATTCCGCCTACAAGGGGTCGGACGAATTCGGAAATGTGGCGCAGCTCTTCGCGGCCAAACCAGGCAAGACCAGCTCGACTGCCGGAGTGGGTGGACGGTCCCTTTTTACCAGTTTTCTCGTAGACCAGATGGCCGTCGATGGCGTGACCTGGTCGAGTCTCTTTGACTCTCTGTTCGAGGCTATGCTGACAACCGGTGTGATCAGCCAGCAGATGCCGGAACGTATAGGTTTCGTGCGGCCAAAGTATTCTCTGGGACTTGCGCAGGACCGACTTTCTGTCCCAGCGGGTACTCCTGTACTCAAGTCGCTTTCGATTGATATCCCGGCTGATCTGGCCGTCGACTATCGGGCTAATCTTCTGTTTTGGCGGAAATCTCCCGACGATACAGTCGCTCGAAGTGACGCTGAGGCGTACTTCCTGGATGCGCTTCATCAGGCTTCCATGGGCACAGCTGATTTTATGGCTGGATCGGTCGAAAGCATGCAGCGTGCCGCCGAAATGGATTACATTGAGGCGCTAAACTACCTTGGTTACAGTTATGCGACGGGCAAGGGTGTGCCTACCAACTATGCCAAGGCCGTAGAGTATTGGCAGAAAGCGGCGAATAACGGCTCGTCAGCTGCGATGGTCAACCTGGGAGTGGCCTACCGCGACGGTTGGGTGGACGACGCAGCCGGCCAAAGAGAAGCTGACAAGCTCGCTGTCTATTGGTTCGAGCGGGCCCGGGCGAAAGGGCTGGCGGTCGCAAGCTCTGACCTGGCCTGGATGTACAAGGAGGGCCGAGTCGAGCCCCGTCCGTATCCCCGTGATCAACGGCTGGCCTTGGCGCGAAGCCTCCTGGAAGCAGCTGCCGCTGCCGGGGATCTGCCAGGAATGGCGGAACTGGGGCAGATGCTTCTCGCGAGTGAGGGCGGCCCCGCGGACATCCCGCGTGCTCTGGATCTGCTCGGGCGTGCGGCGGCTGGCAATGATGCTTCGGCGCTGATTGTCCTCGCAGACAGGTCCTTCAAGGAAGGGACAGCCGCCTCCACGGGAAAGGGTATAGCCCTGCTTGAACGCGCAGTCCTGACGGGCAGTCCTGCTGCAGAATTTCGTCTCGCGCTGCGCCTGGCTCCAACAGATCGTGAGCGGGCGAGGGCGTTGCTCAAGAGCGCTTCCGATGCGGGCTACAAGAGGGCGACTTCAGCCTTGTTCGCCATGAAGCAGGGCGAGTAGGGAAACCGGCAGCGCGTTGGTCGGGTCTCTCCGGGGCCATTCGAACACCTGTCCGTGTTTCCCAACAGACCTGTCTCCCTTGATCTGAAGAACACCTGTCCCGGCAGCCAGATCACCGCCCTCAGCCTGCCCATCGGCGAGCGATCAGGGGCGTATGGTCGCGAGAATCCCCGGCAGGACGGTATCGACGCCGGCCCGGCTGAGGTGGTCGTCATCCGTGTAGAGCGGGATATCCCCGGTCGCGTATCGGCAGGCGGTCGCGTCGCACAGCGACCTGTG
>CAIOHT010000024.1 GCA_903858185.1 uncultured Caulobacterales bacterium | reverse complement strand
CGACATCGGCCTGGTGCTGCGCCGCGGCCGCGATGGCGCGCTGGGCTTCGAGGTGATCGTCGGCGGCGGCCAGGGGCGCACGCCCTACGTCGGTCCGACCATCCGCGAGCACCTGCCGGTCGGCAGCCTGCTCAGCTACCTCCAGGCCATCCTGCGCGTCTACAACCGCCACGGCCGGCGGGACAATATCTACAAGGCGCGGATCAAGATCCTCGTCGCGGCCCTCGGCAAGGAGGAGTTCGCCCGTCAGGTCGAGGAAGAGTGGAGCAAGATCGACACGCCCCAGGCCGATCTGCCCGATACCGAGCTCGCCCGGATCCGTGGCGCCTTCACGCCGCTGGCGTTCACCAGCCTTCCGGCCCGTTCGGAGGCGTTCGAGGCCGCCAAAGCCGCCAGCCCTGCCCTGGCCCGGTTCGCGCGCAACAACGTCAAGCCGCACAAGAAGCCCGGCTACGCCATCGTCGAGATCTCGCTGAAGGCCCATCACGCGACGCCGGGCGACGCCTCGGCCGAGCAGATGGATGTCGTTGCCGACCTCGCCGAGCGCTACAGCCTCGACGACGTGCGGGCGACGCACGAGCAGAACCTGGTCCTGCCGCACGTGAAGCTGGACGACCTGCCGGCCGTTCACGCGGCACTGGAGGCCGCCGGTCTCGCCACGCCGAACATCGGCCTGATCAGCGACATCATCGCCTGTCCAGGGTTGGACTACTGCGCCCTGGCCAATGCCCGCGCCATTCCGATCGCCCAAGCCATCGCCCACCGGTTCGAGGACGCTGACCGCGCCGAGCTGATCGGTGAGCTGAAGATCAAGATCAGCGGCTGCATCAACGCCTGCGGCCACCACCATGTCGGCAACATCGGCATCCTCGGCGTCGACAAGAAGGGCGAGGAATTCTACCAGCTCAGCCTCGGCGGCTCGGGACAGGAAGACGCCTCGCTGGCGCAGATCCTCGGCCCGGGCATGTCGGCCGACAAGGTGCCGGACGCCATCGAGGCGCTCGTCGATACCTATCTCTCGGCCCGCACCGGCGAGGAGCGCTTCCTCGACACCGTCCGCCGCCTGGGCATGGCTCCGTTCAAGGAGGCCGTCTATGCCGACGCTCATTAAGCTGGCCGACGGCCGGTTCTCGGCCGCAGAAGACGTCTTCACCGATGTCGCCGACGAGGACGCCATTCCCCCGGCCGGGGCCGTTATCCTGTCGCTCACCCGCTTCCAGGCCGAGGGCGACGCCCTGATCAGCGCCGGCCGGCCGGTCGGCGTGCGCATCCAGCCGGACGAGGCGGTCGAGGACCTGGCCTACGATCTGTCGCGCCTGGCGCTGGTGGCGGTGGTCTTTCCCAAGTACCGCGACGGCCGCGCCTATACGTCCGCAACCCTGCTGCGTCAGCGGCTGGGCTACGGCGGCGAGGTGAGGGCGGTCGGCGACGTCCTGCGCGAGCAGGCAGGCTTCATGGTCCGGTGCGGCATGGATGCGTTCGCGCCGGCCGATGGCGCGACGGCGGAAGACTGGGCCGCCGCCGCCGGCCGCTTCCGTCATGTCTACCAGCGCGCGGTCGACGACCGTCCGCCGGTCTTCGAGGAGCGAGGGTGATGGCCTTCGACCAACTCGAGCGGTCGCCCTCCCGGGTGGCCCGTCTGGACGCCGAACTGCGCGCGGCCCACCCGCGAGCGGTCATCGAGGCGGCCTTTGCGGAATTCGGATCGCGGCTGGCCCTGGTCTCGTCCTTCGGGGCGGAGTCGGCGGTGCTGCTGCACCTCGCCAGCCAGGTCAGCAAGGATATCCCGGTGCTGTTCCTCGACACCGGCATGCTGTTCGGCCAGACCCTCGACTATCGCAAGCAACTGGCCGTGCGGCTCGGCCTGACCGACGTGCGCGACCTGCGTCCGCGGTTCGCCGATATCGCGGTGCACGACCCCAAGGCCGACCTCTGGAAGACCGACACGGACGCCTGCTGCAACGTCCGCAAGGTGATCCCGCTGGACAAGGCGCTGGAAGGCTTCGACGCCTGGCTGACCGGCCGCAAGCGCTTTCACGGAGGCGACCGTCTTCGCCTCTCTGTGGTCGAGGAAGCCGACCACCAGATGAAGTTCAATCCGCTGGCCAACTGGGGCAAGGAGGACCTCGACGCCTATGTCGCCGAGCATGACCTGCCGACCCATCCGCTGGTGGCCCAGGGCTTCCCCTCGATCGGCTGCTGGCCCTGCACCAAGCCGGTCGAAGAGGGCCAGGACGTCCGAGCCGGCCGCTGGGCCGGCCAGGACAAGACCGAGTGCGGCATCCACGTCGCCCGCGCGCCGTCGCCGCCGAACGTCGGGGGGGATATCTAGTCGGCCACGTCCAGTATCTCCGGCCCCCTGGAACCACCCGCCGAAAGTCCTCTCACGGCCCGCATGAAGGCGTTCGACTCCGGCACGGCGAAATGGGCCTCCAGCGCGGCGCGATCAGCCCAGCGCTCGAAGAAGAACAGCTTCAGACCGTTCTCGCTGTCGATGTACAGGTCATGGCTCAGGCAGCCGGGCTCCTCCCGGGAGCGGCGACTGTGGGATTGGCATAGTGCGATCAGGTCAGGGAGCGTCTCGGGCCTGGCCAGGATCCAGCCGGTGACGACCACCATGTCAGCGGGCCGCGATCTTCCGGTCGGCCTTGGGGCAGCCCTCAAACGTGCCGACCTTGCTCACCGTTACGGCCCGCATGTTCAGCTTCATCATCGGCGCCATCGAGCCGCGACCCGAGCCGGTGAACAGGTCGATGCGATTGCCCTTGATCGCGCCACCGATGTCGGAGGCGTACCAGTAGCCGTCATGGACCGAGCCGTCGGGCATCGGCAGGCCGACCGTTTCCTTGATGAACAGAATGGTCCGGCGGGGAATCATGGCGCGGTCGATCGCGGCGGTGCGCATCGCCACCGTCGGGCAGCCGAGCGAGTCCCGGCCGCCGACACCCGGCGCGCCGCCGTGGTAGAGGCTGGCCTTCAGAACCCAGTCGGGCGTCGGCTCCGGCGCGACCGGGGCGGAGTCCTGGAGAGCGTCCTGGATCAGGTCAGCGATCGGATCGACCGCAGACTGCGCAAACGCGGGTGGGGTAAACGTCCCCAGGGCCAGCGCGGCGAGGCATGGCAGGATGCGTTTCAAACGCGCCCCCCTGTTTGTTTCTCGGAGCCGCTGTCTATCCGCCATCGGTGCGAGAAACAACCCGGGCCAATCAACCCATAGGAGAACGGCACCATGCTGACGATCTACGGCGACGGCAAATCCGGCAACTGTCTGAAGGTCAGGTGGACGGCGGAAAAGCTCGCGATTCCATATCGTTGGCGCGAACTGGATGTCCTGCGAAGCGAGACCCGGACGCCGGACTTCCTGGCGCTGAACCCGGCCGGTCAGGTGCCGCTGGTTATCCTGCCGGATGGGCGTGCGCTGGCCCAATCCAACGCCATCATTGTTCATCTGGCCGAGGGATCGGCGCTGATTCCCGCTGACTCCTACGACCGGGCGAAGATGTTCGAGTGGCTGTTCTGGGAGCAGTACAGCCACGAGCCCTACGTCGCGGTCGCCCGCTTCCAGATGGCCTATCTGGGCAGGCCGCGTCACGAACTGGACGCAAAACTGTTCGAGCGGGGGCGGGCGGCTCTGCAGCGGCTGGAGGATGGCCTGGAGGAGACGGCCTTCCTTGTCGGCAATCAGGTTAGTCTCGCCGACGTCTCATTGGTCGCCTATACCCGGGTGGCGCACGAGGGCGGGTTCGATCTGGCGGAGTTCCCGCGGGTCGTCGCCTGGATCGGGCGTGTTGAGACCGCGCTGGGGATCGCCTAGACCGGGGTCTCGCAGTTTGAGGTCCAGCCCATGCGCACAGTTCACCGCCTTGCCGCCTTCGCCGTCGTCGCGGCGCTCTGCCTGGCGCCGGTCACCGCGTCCGCCTGGGGTCGGCTCGGGCATCTGATCGTCGGAGAACTGGCGCTGAAGACCCTGCCCGAGGAGGTCCCGGCCTTCCTGCGCAGCAATCAGGCGGTCGTCGACATGGGCGAGTACGCCCGCGAACCCGACCGCTCGAAGGGCTCGGGCAAGATCCACGACCATAACCGGGACGCCGCTCATTTCGTCGATATCGACGATGACGGCCGGATTCTCGGCGGACCGATGTTCACGGACATGCAGCCGACACGGGCCGAGTACGAGACGGCCCTGCGCGCCGCCGGCACCGACAGCTGGAAGGCCGGCTACCTGCAGTATGCGATGATCGACGGCTATCAGCATATGGTTCGGGATTTCGCCTACTGGCGCGTCGACGTCGCCGCCGGCAAGCGGGCGAAGGGCGCGAAGAAGGCCTGGTACAAGCGAGACCGCGTGCGCCGCGAGGCGCTGCTGCTGGCCAACCTCGGCAACCTGGCGCACTACGTCGGCGACGGCGCGCAGCCGCTGCACGTGACCTCGCACTACAACGGCTGGGGCGACTATCCCAACCCGGAGGGCTTCTCCACCGAGCGGGTCCATCAGAGTATCGACGCGTCGCCGGCGCTCGGCGGCGTGACGCGTGAGGCCGTCCTGGCCGAAATGCCCGCGGCCCGGGCCTGCGACTGCACGATCAACAAGCGCGTCATCGACTATCTGCTGGCGAGCAATGCCCTGGTCACGCCGCTCTACCGGATGATCGGCCAAGGGGCCTTCACCGCTGGCGATCCGCGCGGTGCGGCGTTCACGACCGGCCGCCTGGCCATCGGCGCGGCGGAACTTCGGGACCTGATCGTCATGGCATGGCGTGAGAGCGCCACCGTCAAGGTCGGCTGGCCCCAGGTGAGCGTCGCGGACATTGAGTCCGGCAAGATCGCCGATCCCTGGGACAACATCGTGGGCACCGACTGATGCCGCAGTTCGGCCGGCCGGTGGACGGCGCGGTCCATCGCGAGCGTCCGGCGGCCTTCGGCATCGCGCGGCGCGGTGAGACCATCGCCCTGGTGCGCGTCCGGCCGGTCGAGGGCGGCGACTATCTCGACCTGCCCGGCGGCGCGATCGATCCCGGCGAGGACGAGGTCCAGGCCCTGATCCGCGAGTTCGGCGAGGAGACCGGACTGGTCGTGACCGCCGGCTCCCGGATCACCGGAATCCGCCAGTATTTCGTCCTGTCCGACGGTGAGCCGGTCAACAACATCGCCGGCGTCTACACGGTTGAGGTGACAGCCCAGGACGAGGGTCTCAAGATCGAGGCCGACCATACGCTGGTATGGGTTGCGCCGGACGAGGCGATCCGCCGGCTGCGACACGACGGTCACGCCTGGGCGGTGGCGAAATGGATGAGGGGGCAGGGCTGAGATGACGTCTTTCTATGACCGGCACATCATGCCGAAACTCATCGGCTGCGCCTGCGCCAGCAAGCCGATCATGAAGCAACGCGTGAAGGTGGTCCCGAAGGCGGCCGGCAAGGTGCTGGAACTCGGCATCGGCGGCGGGCTGAACCTGCAGTATTACGATCCCGCGAAGGTCACGAGCGTATCAGGCGTCGATCCCTCGGCGGAATTGCGCGCCTTTGCCATGGACGCCGCACGGCCGGAGGGCCTCAAGGTCGACATCCAGGCCGGTACGGCCGAGGCCCTGCCGTTCGAGAACGACAGCTTCGACTGCGTGGTCTGCACCTTCACCCTCTGCTCGGTCCAGTCGCCGTCGGCGGCGCTCGCGGAAGCGCAGCGGGTGCTGAAGCCGGGCGGCCGGTTTCTGTTCTGCGAGCATGGCCTGGCGCCCGACGCCGGCGTTGCAAAGTGGCAGCGACGGCTCGAGCCGATGTGGAAGGCCATCGCCGGCGGCTGCCACCTGACGCGGCCGATCACCAGCTCGGTCGCCGGCGCGGGGCTGGAGGTCCTCAACAGCGAGCGGATGTACTTGCCGGGTACGCCGCGGGTGCTGGGCTGGAGCGAGTGGGGCGAGGCCGTCGCAGCCTGACGCCTTCCGCCGCGGGATCATCTGCACAGGAACTGCATCCCCGGTTGACGCTCCCGTGCGGGCTCCCTCAAATGGACCGTCCGCTTGGGGGACAGCCGAACAGCGCTGCGGGGCATGGACGACGACGCCGCCTTCATCGAGCAATGCCGGACCGCCGTAGAGCGTCGGCTGGTGGAGCTGACTCCGGACCGGGACGCGCGGCCAGCGCGGCTGGCGGAAGCCGCGCGCTATGCCTTGCTGTCGCCGGGCAAGAGGTTCCGGCCGATGCTGACCCTTCTGACCGCGCGCGAGTTCGGTGGGGATCCGGCCGAGGCGCTCGACGTCGCCTGCGCCTGCGAGATGGTCCATGCGGCGTCGCTGATCCTCGACGACCTGCCATGCATGGACGATGCGGGCCTGCGACGCGGGCGGGTCACGACCCACCGCGCCTTTGACGAGGCCACGGCCATCCTCGCCTCGGTCGGCCTGCTCAATCTCGCCTACGGCGTGGTCGCGTCCGCGCAGGGGCTGCCGGGACCGCTGAAGGCCGATCTGGCGACGCGCCTGTCCGGAGCGGTCGGCTTCTCGGGCCTTGTCGCCGGACAGGCGATGGACCTTGAGAACCGTGACCGCCAGCGTGCGTCCGAAGACCTGGACCTGCTCAATCATCGCAAGACCGGCGTGCTGATGGTGGCTGCGGCCGAGGCCGGGGCCCTGATCGCCGGCGCCTCATCTCAGGCCGTACTGGGCGTCGGCGAGTTCGCCACCCATCTGGGTCTCGCGTTCCAGATTCACGACGACATCCTCGACGTCGAGGGCGGCGCCGAGCTCGGCAAGGATCTGGGCAAGGACGCCGGCATGAGCACAATTGTCTCGGTCATGGGCCTGGACGCGGCCCGCGCTGCCCGCGACGCCCACCTTCAGGCCTCCCAGGCCGGGCTGGCGCGCGCCGGCGTGGAGCAGGGGCTTCTGGCCCGTTACGTTCGGGGCCTGTTTGAAGCGAGAAGGGCGGCGGCGTGACCGACCGCCCGATTCTCAATGTCTGGGGCGCCGAGCACCAGTACGGCAGCCGCAAGGTGCTGCGCGGCGTCGACCTGGCGGTGCGACCGGGCGAGATCTACGCGCTGCTGGGTCCCAATGGCGCCGGCAAGTCGACCCTGGTCGGCGCGATTTGCGGGCGGTTCAGGCTGACCACCGGAGAGGTGGCGCTGGACGGCCACGATCCCTTCAAGTCGCCGGTGGCCCGCGCGCGTCTCGGTCTGGTGCCGCAGGAGATCGCACTCTACGGCCACATGACGGTGCGCGAAAACCTGCAGGTCTTTGGCCGGCTGTCGGGCGTTCCGAGGCGCGAGCTGGCCGGCATGGTCACCCGCGCGCTGCAGCTGACCCGCACGGCCGACCGCGAGCATGTGCCGGTGAAGCATCTGTCCGGCGGCTATCGCCGGCGGGTCAACATCGCCGCGGCTATCCTGCACCGGCCACAACTGCTGATCCTGGATGAGCCGACCGTCGGCGTGGACATCGACGCCCGCGAGGCGCTGGACACGGTGATCCGCAATCTGCGCGACACCGGCGTGGCGGTGCTGATCGTGACGCACGATCTGGAACAGGCTGGCGCGCTGGCCGACCGCGTCGGGTTCCTCAAGGAGGGCCGCAAGGTTCTCGAAGGCTCGCCGCGAGGGCTGATCGAACAGGCTTTCGGCCAGGAGATGGAAATTCTCGTCCAGATGGACCTCGAACCCGACATGGACGGCGAGAGCATCCTCGCCGCCGAGGGGCTGGAAAGGCGCAAGGGCAATCTCTGGGCGCGGCTCGACGCGGGCGGCTACAACGCCGCCGCGCAGCTCGATCGCCGGCTACGCAGCCTCGGCATGATCCCGCGTGAGATCCGGGTTCGGCCGCCGTCGCTGCAGAACCTGTTCAGCCTCGTTGCCGACTGGAGGCGGGCCGCATGATCCTGGCCATGTTCCGCGTCATGGCGCTGGCGCTGTGGCGGGACCGGGGCGCGCTGGTGATGACCTTCCTGCTGCCGCCGCTGGTCTTCCTGATCTTCTCCGCGGTGTTCGCCGGCGCGACCGGCGAGGACGTGAAGCTCAAGCTGGCCATTGCCGATGACGCCCGCACACCCGCCTCGCAGCGCCTCGCCGCAGCCCTGCTCAGCGACCCGGACGTCCGCGCCGAGCGCACCACTCCCGACACCGGCGAGGAGGTCCGACGACTGGTCAAGGCCGGCAAGGCCGATGCCGGGGTGATCATCGCCGGTGACCCCGGCGCGCCCGGCGCCCCGATCCTCGTCGTCTCCGACCCCAGCCGCGCCGTCGCCGCGCCCCTGACCATGGCGCGCGTGCAGCAGACCATGGCGCGGACCATGCCGGACATCCTGCTGGCGCGAACCCTGGTCGAGACCGCGCCGGCCGTCGGCGGCTACAGCCAGGAGCAGATCGCCGTGGCGACGGCGGCGCGCGCAGTTCTTGCGAAGGGCGATGCGAAGCCTGCGGGGCCCTCGCTGTTCGCCCGCGAGGACATCGCCGGCGCCAAGAAGGGCGGCGGTACGATCGCCTACTACGCCGGCGCGGTCAGCATCCTGTTCGCCCTGTTCTCGGCCATGACCGGCGCCCTGTCCCTGATCGACGAGCGCCGCAGCGGCGTGGCCGACCGTATTCTCGCCGGCACGCGGGGCATGGGCCCGGTGGTGACCGGCAAGTTCCTGTTCCTGGTCGCCCAGGGCATGGTCCAGGCGCTGGCCATATTCGCCACGGCGCAGCTGATCTACGGCGTGCCGGTGCTGCAGCATGCCGGACCCTGGCTGGTCACGGTCGTGGCCGCATCGACCTGCGCGGCGGGTCTGGCGCTGGCCATCGTGTCGTTCTGCAAGACGCGCGACCAGGGCCAGATGCTGTCGACCTTCATCATCCTGATCCTGGCGGCGATCGGCGGCAGCATGGTGCCCCGGTTCTTGATGCCGCCGTGGCTGCAGATGGCCGGCTGGGCGACACCGCACGCCTGGACGATTGAGGCCTATCAGTCGATCCTCTGGCGGGACGCGGGCGTCTCGGCGGTGTATCCTGCATGGGCGGTGCTGACGGTCACCGGCCTCCTCGGCCTGCTCGTGGCCCAGGCGGCGACACGCCTCGTCCGCTGAGGATTCCGATGCTGCAGTTCGCGATCAACCTGGCCCTGTTTCTGGGCGCGCTGGCCTTCATGGAAGGCTTCGCCTGGTTCATGCACAAGTACGTCATGCATGGCTTCATGTGGGTCTGGCACAAGAGCCACCACGAGCCGCGTGAGGGCCTGTTCGAGCTCAACGACCTGTTCGCCGTGGTCTTCGCCACGCCGGCCATTCTCGGCATCTGGCTGGGGACCCACGGTGGCATGCCGCTGATGCTGCCGGTCGGGCTCGGCATCACCGCCTATGGCGCGATCTATTTCCTGTTCCATGACGGCCTGGTTCACCGCCGCTGGCCTATGCCGAAGGCGAAGTCCGACTACTGGAAACGCCTGATCCAGGCCCACCGCTTCCACCACGCGGTCAGCACGAAGGACGGCTGCGTCTCCTACGGCTTCCTGGTGGCTCCGCCGGTTCGGAAACTGAAGGAACAGCTGAAGGCGCGGGGCGTGGAGGCGGAGTAGGGCGTCGGGGACACCTTAAACGGTCCCCGATCCCTCAAGCACCTCGCCCAGCGTCCGGCGCGAGATCGCGGCCAGCACCGGATTGCGCTCGCGGTAGTAGGGCAGGGCGATCGCGGCGCCGTACAGCGCCCACCCTCGCGCGCGCCGCCAGGCCTGCTGCTCCATGTCGGCCGCTTCGACAAAGGCCTCGCGGGCGCCCCCTCCAAACACAGTCCAGGCCGCCATCAGGTCGACCGCCGGATCGCCGACGCCGAGCGAGCCGAAGTCGAGGACACCGGCCAGCGTCCCGTTCCGCACGAGCAGGTTGCCGGGATGCAGGTCGCCGTGCACCCAGAGGCCCGGCGGGTCCCCGGCGCCAGCCTCCAGCGCATCATTCCAGATCCGCGTCGCGACCGCCGTGTCGATGTCGGCCTCCAACTGCACCAGGGCTTCGCGGACCCGGAGGTCGAGCTGGCGCAGGGGGACGCCCCGGTAGTTGTTCGCCTCGCCGGCCGCAGGCCCGCCGAGCGTATCGACACTCCGTAGCCTGGCCAGGAACCCGGCCAGCGATCGGGCCGAAGCGGTGTCATTGGTGACCGGATCGGCGAGGGCGTCGCGACCCTTCAGCCACTGGTAGACGCCCCAGGTCCACGGATAGCCCAGGGCCGGCTCGCCCAGCCCCATGGGCTCCGGATGATCAAGCGGCAAACGCCCCGAGAACCTCGGCAGCCAGCGCTGCTCCTTGGCGACCATCCCGGCGGCCCAGTCCACGCGCGGGAGGCGCACGACGAGCTCCTCGCCCAGCCGGAACAGGGCGTTGTCCGCACCCGACGATGCGATGGGTCGCAACCGCAGATCAGCCCATTCGGGAAACTGTCCGGCGATCAGCCGGGAGACCAGGGCGACGTCGATTGAAACGCCCGGTCCGCTCATCGTCAGATCTTCGACCAAAGCGCCGGCCGCTCAGGCCCCTTGCGCCAGCGATCCAGCGTCGCGCCGCGCAGGGCCATCAGGCCGCCGCCGAGCGCGAGGCCCAGCTTCTCGGCTGTCGAGGTCGATACCCGTTCGTCCCAGGCCTTCGAGCCCCGCGCCACCACCTTCACCCCGATCTCGCGATAGACTCCGCGCGCCGCCGCCACGGCCCAGGCCGAGCGGAAGGGCAGGCCGCGCAAACCCCAGCGGGCAGAGGCGTAGTAGGGCTCGGCTGCGTCCACCAGGCGGCGGGCAAGACCCGCGATGGCCAACCTGTGGGCAGCATCACCAATGGCCGCCTCCGGCACGCCGGCCTCTGCCAGCCAGTCCGCGGGCAGATAGATGCGGTCGTTCTGCGCGTCCTCGACAATGTCGCGGGCGATGTTGGTCAGCTGGAAGGCTAGACCCAGGTCCTGCGCCCGGCGCAGGGTCTGCAGATCATCCGGCTTCACGCCCATGACGATCGCCATCATGACGCCGACGACGCCGGCGACATGCCAGCAGTAGTCGAGCGTGTCCTCGATCGTCTCGTAGCGACGCCCCGCGACGTCCATGGCGAAGCCATCGATCAACTCGATCGGATAGCGCTCGGGCAGGGCGCGACGGGCCGCCACCTCGCGAAACGCCGCGAACGCCGGATCCCCGGTCGGCTCCCCGGCCATCGCTGCCCGGGTCTGGGCGTAGAGACCGACCAGACGCTGCTCCACCTCGGCCGGATCGAGCACCTCGCGGTCATGTCCCAGTGTCTGGCCGTCGATCACGTCGTCGCAGTGCCGGCACCAGGCGTAGAGCATCTCCGCGTCGGCGCGCGTCTGCGGGTCGAACAGGGCCGCCGCCGCCGCGAAGCTTTGCGAGCCCTTCTGGATGGTCTCCCGGCTGGCGGCGGCGAGGTCGGTCACGGCTGCAGGTCCGGGATCATCAGCGCCGCTGTCGCCTTGGCCGAGCCGACCACCCCCGGGATGCCCGCGCCCGGGTGGGTGCCGGCGCCGACGAAGTAGAGGTTGGGAATCTTGTCGTCGCGGTTGTGGGTCCGGAACCAGGCGCTCTGCGTCAGGATCGGCTCCAGCGAGAAGGCCGCGCCGTTCCAGGCGTTCAGCTCGGTCGTGAAGTCGTCGGGCGTGAAGATGCGGCAGGTCACCAGGTCGCGCGCCAGGTTCGGGATATAGCGATCCTCGAGGTATTTCAGGATCTTGTCGCGATAGGCTTCACCTTCCGTCGCCCAGTCGACGTCGGCGGTTTCCAGATTCGGCACGACCGACAGGACGTAGAAGGCGCTGCCCCCGGGCGGCGCCATGCCGGGGTCGGTGGCGCAGGGATTGTGCAGGTAGAGAGAGAAGTCCTCCGACAGCGTGTCCTTGTTGTAGATGTCGCCGATCAGCTCGCGGAAGCGAGGCCCGAAGCAGATCGTGTGGTGCCGGATCTGCGGGTGCTCGGCCTTGAGCCCGAAGTAGATGACGAACAGCGACGGGCTCCAGCGCTTCTTCTCCAGCGCCTTGCTGGCCGCCTTGCCGCGCGGATCGTCAACCAGCAGCTCGCGGTAGGTGTGCATGATGTCGGCGTTGGAGGCGACGGTGTCGAACGCCTCGAACTCCCCGTCTTGGCGGATCACGCCCGTCACCCGCCCGCCCGCGGTGGTGATCTTCGAGATCGGCGCATTGAGCGCGATCTTGCCGCCGAGGTCCTCGAACAGCTTCACCAGACCGCGAATGAGCGCCCCGGTGCCGCCGCGCGGAAACCACACCCCGCCGCGCCGCTCCAGCGCGTGAATCAGGGCGTAGATGGAGGAGGTGGCGAACGGACTGCCGCCCACCAGCAGGCTGTGGAACGACAGCGCCTGGCGGACGTGTTCGTCCTTCACGAAGCTCGCAACCTTGTCATAGACGCTGCGCCAGGCCTGCAGCTTCATCAGGGAGGGCGCGGCGGCGATCATGCTGCCGAAGTCGAGGAAGGGCACAGCGCCCAGTTCGACATAGCCCTTCTGGTAGAGCTCCTCGGAATAGGCGTGGAACCGGCGATAGCCCTCGACGTCGGCAGGGTTGCGGGCGGCAATCTGCCGGTCCAGCTCCTCCTGGTCGTTGACATAGTCGAACACGTCGCCGTCTTCCCAGACCAGGCGATAGAACGGGTTCACCGGCAGCAGCTCGACATAGTCCTCGATCTTGCGACCGCTGAGCGTGAACAGCTCCTTGAGGCAGTCCGGATCGGTGATGACCGTGGGGCCGGCGTCGAAGATGAAGCCCTCGTCCTCCCAGACGTAGGCGCGGCCGCCCGGCTTGTCGCGACGTTCGAACACCGTGACGTCGATCCCCGCCGACTGCAGGCGGATAGCCAGGGCCAGGCCACCGAAGCCGGAACCGATAACAGCCGCGCGCGGCTTGCTCATGTGTCTGTGCCTCGTTGAAGAACCGATGTTTCGGACAGTACGGCCATAGCCGCCGGTATCGGCACCGGCGGCTTGCCTATCAGGATGCGGGCCTTGTCCGCCAGCGTGATCCGCCCGGCGTAGAACCGCTCCACCAGACCCTGCGATAGGCGATAGAAGCGCTCCAGCACGACGTAGCGGCGACCCGGCTGCGCCGCCTTGAACAGCATGCGGTTCAGCAGACGATAGTAGGCCCGCTCCGCCCAGCGCTGCTTCGAGCGCGCCTCGACGCAGGTCCTTGCTGTCTCTGTGGTCAGCTCCGGCAGGGCGGCGATCTCGTCGGCCAGCCGCGCGGCGTCCGGCAGGGAATAGCCTGTGATCGGCTGGAACAGCGCCGCCCTCAACCCGACCTCGGGCAGGTCGGAGGCCCGCCAGTAGGCGTCGATGTCGCCGCCCAGCGCGATCGGCAGCACGCCGATCTCCTCGCGCTCAACAGCCTTGATGGTCCAGCCCTGCGCGGCGGCATAGGTCTGGACGTCCTCACGCAGCGTCTCGCGGTCGAGGTGCTCGCCGTCAGCGTAGCGTGTGTCCTCGATCAGAAGGCGCGTGGGCGAGAAGGGCAGGGTGTAGAGAAAGCGATAGCCGTCGAGCTGATCAACGGTCGCATCCATGATGACCGGTCGGGTCAGGCCGTGCGGGGCCGCGAGCTCAACCTCCAGCCCGACAAACTTCTGCCACCCCAGCGCCAGTTCCCAGGCGGGGCGTGGTCCGCGGCCATCGATCACGCAGCGGGTCTCGATGACGCGCTGGTCTTCCAGCACGACGCGGTCGGCCCGTACGTCCATCACCCGCACGCCTGTCCAGGCGTCTTCGCCGAGCGCTGCCCCGACAACCTCGTGGAAGCGGTCGGACGTCACGGAGCGATAGGGCGTGGTCAGGGTCCGCTGGTGTGCAGGGAAGCGGACGTCGTAGCCCTCCCAGCGGTGAACGATCAGCGGGTCGAGCCAGGCGCTGATCGCCTCGCTGACGTCGGTGGCGAAGTGGCTCCAGGTATGCCGGCCGCCCAGCGTCTCGCCGGTCTCGACCACAATGACCTTCAGCTCCGGCCGCAGCGCCTTCAGGCGCAGCGCGATCAGGCCGTTGGCCAGTCCTCCGCCCACAAGGACGACGTCGGCGCGGGTTGCGGAGGGCGGGACCATGCCCCGGAGATAGCACGCCGCCCGGCGAAGGCCAGCGCACGGGGGCTATGTCCTTCGGACGCCTCCTGATTGCGCATGGGCCGGTGAACGGGTAGGGGCCAGCGAGGTTCCGGGAGGCTCCAGGCATGGCGCAGGCGACGATCATCGACGGCAAGGCGTTTTCCGAACGCCTTCGGGCGCAGGTCGCTGCCGAGGTCGCCACGCTGAAGGCCGACCATGGTGTCACGCCTGGCCTGGCGGTGGTGCTGGTCGGCGAGGATCCCGCCAGTGAGGTCTATGTCCGGAACAAGGGCGTCCAGACCGAAGCCGCCGGCATGTATTCGGAAACCCACAAACTGCCGGGCGATGTCAGCGAGGCTGACCTGCTGGCTCTGGTGGAGCGGCTGAACGCCGACCCCGCCATCCACGGCGTGCTGGTCCAGTTCCCGGTCCCCGATCACCTCAGCCAGGCGCGCATTGTCGCGGCCATCTCGCCTGACAAGGACGTCGACGGCCTGACCGTGACCAACGCGGGGCGCCTGGCCAGCGGCCTTCCGGCCCTGACGTCCTGCACGCCGGTCGGCTGCATGATGCTCCTGCAGGCCGCCCTGGGCGACCTGAAGGGATTGAATGCCGTCGTCATCGGCCGCTCGAACCTGATGGGCAAACCGATGGCGCAGCTCCTGCTGGCCGCGGACTGCACCGTCACTATCGCCCATTCGCGCAGCCGCGACCTGCCCGGCATTTGCCGGCAGGCCGACATCCTGGTGGCCGCCGTGGGGCGTGCGGAGATGGTCCGGGGCGACTGGATCAAGCCGGGCGCCGCCGTGATCGATGTCGGCATCACCCGCTTCCCGTCCCGCGACCCGGTCCGCGCCGCCGAGGGCAAGACCCGTCTGGTCGGCGATGTGGCGTTTGACGAGGCCAGGGCCGTGGCCGGCTGGATCACGCCGGTGCCGGGCGGGGTGGGGCCGATGACCATCGCCTGCCTGCTGCAGAACACCCTGACCGCCGCGCGGCGGCTGCACGGCCTGGAGGGTTAGGGATGGGATTGCATGGGCTTCGTGCGTCCTTCGAGACGCGCTTCGCGCTCCTCAGGATGACGAAACGGGCGGATGGCAAACCGACTCGTCAGGGTGAGGAGCGGCCGTCAGGCCGCGTCTCGAACCGCGCACGAACCCTCAGCGCGACCATTCTGGCCTTGACAATCTCTGCCTGCTCCCCCGCGCCGAAGCCGGCTCCCACGCCCGCGCAGGCGGCCCTGCTGAAGCCTGCGGACACAAGGCTGGCCGGGCTCTACGAAACCTCCTGCAAGGCCTGCCACGCCATTCCCGAGTCCGGCGCGCCGATGGTTCATGACACCGCCGCCTGGGCGCCGCGCCTGAAGCAGGGCATGCCGTTGCTCGTCGACCATACCATCCTGGGATTCAACGCGATGCCGGCCGGCGGACAGTGCGCGACTTGCACCCCGGCCGATCTGGAGGCTCTCATACGCTTTATGGCGGACCTCGAAGAGTCGGCCGGCTAGGTCGGGGAACGACATGATCTCGAGACGACAGGCGCTGATCGCGGGTGGGGCGGCGACGGCTGTCGTCGGAGGCGGCGCGGTCGCGATCGGCGCCGCCAATCGCGAGACGCCCGAACCCCCCGCGCCGCCCTCGACCGACGGCAAGGGCCACACGGTCTGGCGCAACTGGTCGGGCATCCAGCACAGCTACCCGGCCCAGCGCAGCGCGCCAAAGGACGAGGCCGAGCTGTCGGCGCTGCTCAAGTCCGGCTCGGCGCCGGTGCGCGTCACCGGCTCGGGCCACAGCTTCACCGGGCTCTGCACGACCGACGGCACACTGGTCTCACTCGACGCCATGAGCGGCGTCGTCGGCTGGGAAGGCGATGAGGCCACGGTCTGGGCCGGCACCCGCCTGGGCGCGCTCGGACCAGCGCTCGCCGCGAAGGGCAGGGCGATGGCCAACCTGCCCGACATCAACAAGCAGTCGCTGGGCGGTGCGCTCGGCACGGCGACCCACGGGACTGGCAGCAAGCTGAAGGCGATCCATGGCGACGTCACGGCCCTGACCCTGGTCACCGCCGGCGGCGCGGTGCTGGACTGCGACGCAAAGACCCGGCCGGAGCTGTTCAGCGCCGCCAGGGTGTCCATGGGCGCGCTCGGGATCATCTCCAGGGCGCGCCTGACGACCACCGCCAACCGCCGGCTGCGCCGCCGGGTCTGGCTGCAGCCGTTCGAGGAAGCCCTCGCCCAGGCCGAAGAGCGCTGGACGGCGCACCGCAATTTCGAGTTCTACGCCGTGCCCTTCACCGGCATTGCGGTAAACATCACCCACGACGAGACGGATGAGCCGGCGACGGAACGCCCGCCAAGCCAGGACGACGCCTTCCTCGATGCGCTGAAGGGGCTGCGTAATCTGCTCGGCTTCTCGACCGGCCTGCGCAAGGCTGCCGCGAAGGCGCTGCTCGGCGGCACAAAGCCAGAGACCGCAGTCGACGAGGGCTGGAAGCTGCTCTCGACTGAACGCCCGGTCCGGTTCAACGAGATGGAGTACCACCTGCCGCACGAGACCCAGCTGGCGGCGCTGAAGGAGGTGGTCGAGGCGATCGAGACGCATCGTCCGGACGTCTTCTTCCCGATCGAGGTGCGCCGCATCGCGCCGGACGACGCCTGGCTGTCACCGTTCCAGGGCGAGCTGCGCGGGTCGGTGGCGGTCCACGCCTACTATCGCGACGACTACCAGTTCTTCTTCGAGCTGATCGAGCCGATCTTCCGCCGCCACGGCGGCCGGCCACACTGGGGCAAGCTGCATTCGCTCAAGGGCGCCGATCTGGCCGCCCTCTATCCGCGCTGGAGCGACTTCCTCGAGATCCGGCGCGAACTCGATCCCGAGGCGCGGCTGCTGAACCCGTACCTGAAGACGCTGTTCGCCCTGTAGGGGACACGTACCTGCGGTACATGTCCCCACTCAGGCGCCCGTCGCGTCCACTGAATTGACCCAGCCGACGAGTTCGCCGAGCACCTGGGTCAGGGCCGCGTTGTAGGCCGGCACAATCGAGCCGACGCGGTTCTCGCCCGCGCGGATGCGGGCGGTGAAGATGCGGTCGCCGATCAGCCCGCGGTCGTTGTTGCGCGTGATGACGCCCCGCACCGACACCACGATCTCCGGCGCGGCCTTGGGCCCGCGGTCGTAGTGAGCCTCGAAGGTCTGGACATCGAGCTTCAGCGAGAAGTCCGCCTTGATCACTTCGCCGCGGCCGATCAGTCGCGCGCGACCGGCCCCCTGGAAGGCGGTCGACACCTGCTCGTCAAACAGCACCGAGGCCGGCGATACCCAGCGGGCGCCGGCGATATAGGCGGCCTCACCCCGGTCATTGACGGTCAGGATCCGGTCGCCGGAGGAGGCGCGCGCGAAGCTGGTGCCCAGGCGCAGCACGCCGAACAGCGGTCCGGCCGGGGCCGGCTGGCTCTGCGGTCTCGCCTCGAAGCGGTACAGCTGCGCCGGCTCGGCCTTCGGGAACAGCGAGATGCAGCCCGACAGGGCGATGGCGGCCAGCGCGAGCGCGGCGGCGGTCAGTCGACGGTTCACGGCTGAACCTCCACTTCTCTTGCGGGCGGTTTGGAAACGACGCCGGCCGGGTTCTGTTCGACCTCGCCGAGCAGGCGGTCGAGCGACTCGGCGGTGGCCTGGAGCGAGGTGATGGCGCGGGTCAGTTGTGGCAGGCCGGTGTCGGCGAACTCCGAGGTCGGACCGTCGAGCTTGCCGATCATGCTGCGGGCGTCGCGGGTCGCGACCTTCAGCTCGGCGGCGGCGTCGCTGAGTTCGGCCAGGGTGCGGCGGCCGTCACTGTCCACCAGACCCCTGGTCGAGCGGCTGAGCGCCGTGATCTCGGTCGCGGCGGCATCGATGCTCTGGAGGGCCTTCTGGGCGTCGGCGATGATTTCCTTGCGTTCGCGGGCCTCGGCGGTGATCGCCTGGACGTCATTGAGCGCGGCACCGAAGGTCTTCACATTATCGTCCGACAGCACCCGGTTGACCCGGTCGAGCGCCTCGATGGTTCGCGACAGCACCGTGCCGCCGCCCTGGAGCAGGTCCGAAAGGGCGCTGTTCTGGCTCCGGATGATCGGGATCTTGCCGCTTTCCACGGTGGTCTTCAGCAGCCGCTTGGACGGCGTTCCCGCGGTGATCTGGACATAGTTGACGCCCGTAATCCCCTGCGGCTCGAGGGTCGCGAAGGAGTCCTCGCGGATCGGGACGTCGGAGGTGATCCGCGCCCGCGCCATCACCCGGTTGGGGTCGCGGCTATCGAGCGCGATCTTGGTGACTTCCCCGACCTTGATGCCGTTGAAGTGCACTTCCCCGCCTTCGGAAAGGCCGCGGACCGGCCCGATGAACAGGATGTCGTACTCGTCGAAGTCGCGGTTTACCTGCAGGCGCGCAAGCCAGACGATGAACACGACCATCCCGATGACCAGGGCGAGTGAAGCGACGCCCACCAGGGCGTAATTTGCGTTTCGTTCCATCAGACGCCTTGCCCCGTCATTGCCCGTGCCCCTGCTGCAGCCCGACCACGCGGTCCCAGGAAGTATTCCTGAATCCACGGGTGACTGGAATGCTCCAGTTCACGCACCGGCGCGGCGGCGACGACCTTGCGGTCTGCCAGCACGGCGACGCGTGTGGTGATGGCGTAGAGCGTGTCGAGATCGTGGGTGATCATGAAGACCGTGAGGTTGAGGCTCGACGACAGGTCGGCGATGAGATCGTCGAACGCCGCCGCGCCAATGGGGTCGAGGCCGGCGGTCGGCTCATCGAGAAACAGCAGTTGCGGGTCCAGGGCCAGCGCCCGGGCCAGGGCGGCGCGCTTGATCATCCCGCCGGACAGTTCCGACGGCCGCAAGGCGCCGGCCCGCGGCGGAAGGCCTGAGAGCGCGATCTTCAGGTCCGCCAGTTCGTAGATCTCGGCGCGGCTCAGGCGGGTGTGCTCGAACAGTGGCGTGGCGACATTTTCCCGGACGGTCAGCGCGGAGAACAGCGCGCCTTGCTGGAACAGAACGCCCCAGCGACGCTCGATCGAGGTCCAGTTCTTGCGCGTGGCGGTGTCGATATCCTGGCCGAACAACTTCACGGTTCCACCGTCGGGCGCCTTGAGGCCGATGATGGAGTTCATCAGCACGGACTTGCCCGAGCCGGAACCGCCGACGACGCCGAGGATTTCGCCGCGATTGACGGTCAGGTCGAGGTTCTCGTGGATCACGTGGTCGCCGAACTGCGAGCGCAGACCGATGATCTCGATCGGCGCCACCTCGGTGTCATGCTCGTCGACCAGGCCGCTCATACGTCCAGCTTCATGTAGAGAACGGCGAAAATCGCATCGATGACGATGATGGTGAAGATCGCCTGGACCACGGCCGAGGTGACCCGCTGGCCGAGCGAGATGACGTCGCCGCCGACCTCCATGCCCTGGCGCGATCCGATGCCGGCGATGACGGCGGCCATGATCGGGGCCTTGGAGATCCCGACCCAGAAATGCGTCGCGCCGACGTTGTCGACGATCCGCTGCATGAAGAAGGTCGGCGACAGGTCCAGCAGACTCCAGGTCACCAGCATGCCGCCGGCCAACCCGGCCAGGTCGGCCACGAAGGTCAGCAGCGGCATCATGATCAGCAGCGCGACAAAGCGGGGCAGGACGAGCGCGTCGAACGGATCCACGCCCATCACCTGCATGGCGTCGATCTCCTGCCGCATCTTCATCGCGCCGATCTCGGCGGCAAAGGCCGAGGCCGAGCGGCCGGCGATCAGGACGGCGGTGATGACGATGCCGAACTCACGCAACACGGCGATGCCGATCGTCTCGACGACGAAGACGGTCGCGCCGAAGTCGGTCAGGGTGTTGATCCCGATCAGCGCCACCACCGCGCCGATGAAGGCGGTGCCGGTCGCGACGATCGGCAGGGCGTCCAGGCCTGCACGTTCACACTGGGCGAAGATCGGGGCCCAGCGCATGCGACTGGGCCTGGCCAGGCCGCGGAGGCCCGACATTGTCAACCGCCCGATGAAGGCGAAGGTCTCGACGACCTCGTTGGCGATGTTGAAGACGCCTTTGCCGACCCGGACCAGCAGGTCGTAGATGCCGATCTGGCGGACGGTAGGGGTCGGCTCCGCTTCGATCGCGGCCGAGACCAGATCCAGCAGACGCCGCGTCTGCGGTTTCGCGACGATGGTTCCGCCGCCCGCGCAGCCCTCAATCGCGCGCAGGATTGCATAGGCGCCGGCGGTATCGCAGCGCCCGAGGCCCATCAGGTCGATCGTGACCGCCTTAGAACCGTCCAGAATGCCGGCCAGGCGGTTGTCCGCTTCGCCCATGCCTTCGGCGGTCCAGTCGCCGGTGAGCCCCACCCTCGCGCCTGTCTCCCCCTGCTGGAGCTTGAAGTCGGCGGGCTTGCTCATGCAGGAGTCGCAATGATCCTCTTGTTCGCGGCAGAACCCTGCCACGCGCATTGACCAACGCAAAGCGCCCGTGCGCGTTGCGCGAGATTGTAATCGCCTCTGTGGTGCGCAAGGCTCTCACCCACAAAGGGGGGCTCAGATGGCCTACGGCATGAGCGAGCAGGGTCAGGGCCGGGCGACCGGTCTGGCGCGGATCGGCACCGGACTGGCGCAGGGCGTCGCCCTCTGGGCCCTGACCGAAGCGGCGGACAACAAGGTCTGGCCGGCGACAAGCGGGGTCCTGTTCGGCGTTCTCGCGGCGGTCGTGCTGTTCACGCCTTTCGTGGTTCTGGGCGGACTGGCGGACATGCGTCGCCGCACCCTGGTCATCTGGACCCTGGCCGCAGCGGCCGGCCTGGCGGCGCTCGGCGCGCATGACATCGACCGACGCACAGCGCATGAAACCGTGGACTGGATCTCGGGCCAGGCGATGGTGTTCTTCGCTGCGGCCCTGTTCATTGGCCACCATCTGGTCTCGGCAGCGGACAGCGACCGCAAGCTGATCGCTCACTTCCCGACCTATTTCGACCAGGCCTGGAAGCACGGCGTCCAGCTGGCGATGTCGGCCGCCTTCGTTGGCGTGTTCTGGCTGGTGCTGTTCCTCGGCGGCGCGCTGTTCAAGCTGATCGGCATCGCCTTCGTGCAGGACCTGATCGGCAAGTCCTGGTTCGCCATTCCGGCCACCACGACGATGTTCGCCGCCGCCGTGCAACTGACCGACGTCCGCCACGGGCTGATCCGGGGCATCCGCACGGTCGCCCTGACCCTGCTGTCGTGGCTGTTGCCTGTGCTGGTGTTCCTGACGGGCGCCTTCATGCTGGCCCTGCCGTTCACGGGCCTGGAGCCGCTGTGGAAGACCCGCAGCGCCGCGGCCATCCTGCTCAGCGCCGCCGCCGTGATGATCGTGCTGATCAACGCCGCCTACCAGGACGGTGAGCCGGACACGCCGACGCCCTTCATCCTGCGCTGGGCCGGCCGGATCGGCGGCCTGCTGCTGGTCCCGCTGGTCGGGGTGGCGGCCTACGCGCTGAGCCTGCGGATCGGCCAGTACGGCCTGACGCCCGACCGGATCGTAGCGGCCGCCTTCGCCCTCGTCGGCGCGATCCACGCGATCGGCTATGCGGTGGCGGCGGTCCTGCCGGGGCCATGGTTGAAGCGCCTGGAGATCACCAATGTCGTCGGGGCGTTCGCGTCCCTCGGCCTGTTGCTGGCCCTGTTCTCGCCGATTGCGGACCCGGCGCGGTTGTCGGTCGACAGCCAGATGGCGCGGATCGCCGATGGCCGGCTGAAGCCAGACAAGGTCGACTACCGCTTCCTGCGGTTTCAGAGCGAGCGCTACGGCGTTGCGGCGTTGCAGACGCTGAAGAAGAAGGGCGGGGAGGTCGGCAAGCGGGCGACGGAGGCGCTCGCCTGGAGCGAAGAGCGCCAAGCCGAAGGGCCGCCGTCGGAGGCCGTGAACCTCACGCAGGCCATCAAGGTCTGGCCGGCCGGCGCGGTTCTGCCTGCCGACTTCCTGACCATGGCCGGGGATGACAAGGCCCGTCTGCAATCCGATTGCGGCACGGAGAATGTGGACATCAACGGCGGCTGCAACGCGATCCTCGCCGATGTCGACGGCGACGGCGTGAACGAGGTCCTCGTCATGCAGGCCGGTGATGCGGAGGTCTTCGCCAAAGGTCCCGTGGAATGGTCGAAGGTCGGCGCCTTCGTCCCGACAGGCTGTGCAGGATATCCGGACGCCCTGCGCGAAGGCCGCTTCAGGCTTGTTCCGTCACGACCGTGGCGCGAGCTGGAGATCAACGGCGAGCGCGTGCCGATGCAGGAGACCTACAGGAACTGCAGTGAGCGGAAGGCGGCGCCGCCTCGCTGAGTCCGTCGTAGCCTGAAGGCCGAAGACGGAATGGTGGATGCGACAGGGATTGAACCTGTGACCCCCTCGGTGTGAACGAGGTGCTCTCCCGCTGAGCTACGCATCCGCTCTGGGGCTCTCGCCCGGGAGGCGGCGTCTATAGCGACTCGGCCGCGGCACGGCAAGACGCCGCGAGGTCGCTGATCGTCGCCGTCAACTGACCGTACCGGTCGATCACCACGTCACCGCCCAGTTCGCCAACCGGCAGGTCGTTGTAGCCGAAGCTGAAAAGGATGCAGGGCATGCCTGCCGCCTTCGCCGCGCCGACGTCCGGTGAGGCGTCGCCCACCATGATCGCGCGGGCCGGATCGCCGCCGGCGCGGGCGACGGCCGCCAGCAGCGGCGCGGGGTCCGGCTTCTGCACCGGCAGGGTGTCGCCGCCGATGATGGCGTCGAACAGGCCGGTCATATCGAGTCCGTCCAGAAGCTGCCGGGCCAGCCCCTCGGGCTTGTTGGTACAGACCGCCAGCCGCGCACCGCGCGCCCGCAGGTCGGCCAGCGACTCCAGGCAGCCAGGATAGGGCCGGCTCTCTTCAGCGATGCGGGCCCGGTAGATCTCGATAAACCGGGGGCGCAGTTCATCGATCCGCGTCTCGGTGATCGTCAGCCCTGCCATGGCGTAGGCCCGCGTCAGAAGCCCGCGCACGCCGTGACCCACCAGCTGCCGCACGGCGGTCATCGGCGCGGGCGTCATGCCCTGCTCGACCAGGACGACATTCAGCGCACCAACGAGGTCCGGCGCGGTCTCCACCAGAGTACCGTCAAGGTCGAAGGCGATCGTCCAGCCGGTAAGGGGCTTGCTCGGGTCATGCATCGTCAGAGGCTTTCGGGTAAAGCTCACCGGAATGCAACGTCACGAGTCGAACCGATGAGCCAGCGCGCCGCGGTGATCATGGCCGCCGGCCAGGGCACCCGCATGAAATCCCCGACCCCGAAGGTCCTGCACAGGATCGGCGGCCGGACCATGCTCGACCGCGCCATCGACGCGGTCCAGGCCGCCGGCTGCGAGCGGGTGGTGGTGGTCTGCGGGACCCACAGCCCGGCCGTCGCCGAGCATGTGCGCAAGCGACTGGGCGAGGCTGCCGTGGCGATCCAGGATCCGCCGCTGGGCACGGCTCATGCCGTGCTGTCGGCGAAAGACGCCCTGGCCGGGTTCACCGGCGACGTCATCGTTACCAACGCCGACTGCCCGCTGCTGACCGCCGGCGACTTCGCTCCGCTGTTCGAGCGCCGCGCGGCCGGGGACGACCTGGTCATGTTGGCCTTCGAGGCGGCCGATCCGGCGCTCTACGGCCGGATGATCCAGGACGCCGACGGCGCCCTGCTGCGCATCGTCGAGGCCCGCGACGCCTCGCCTGAGGAGAAGGCCGTCCGCGCCTGCTACTCCGGCATCCTCTGCGCGCCGGCCGGGCCGCTGTTCGACTGGCTGGCCGCCGTCGACAACAACAACGTCAAGGCCGAGTACTACATCACCAGCATCGTCGGGATCGCCAATGCGGCCGGCAAGCGGGTGGGGGTGGCCTTCACCTCCGAGACCGCCGTCATGGGCGCCGACGACCAGGCCGGCGTCGCCCGTGCCGAGGCCCTCTGGCAGGCCCGCGCCCGCTCAGCCCTGCTGGCCGAGGGCGTGACCATGACCGCGCCGGAGACGGTGTTCCTGAGCTTCGACACGCAGATCGCCGGCGGCGTGACCCTGGAGCCCAACCTGGTGTTCGGTCCCGGCGTGACCGTCGAGACCGGCGCGGTGATCCGCGCCTTCAGTCACCTCGAGGGCGCCATCGTCCGCAGCGGCGCGATCGTCGGCCCCTACGCCCGCCTGCGACCCGGCGCGGACATCGGCGAGGACGCCCATATCGGCAACTTCGTGGAGGTGAAGAAGGTCAAGGTCGGCAAGGGGGCCAAGGCCAACCACCTGTCCTATCTGGGCGACGGCACCATCGGCGCGAAGGCCAACATCGGCGCCGGGACGATCTTCTGCAACTACGACGGCTTCGACAAGTTCGAGACCCATGTGGGCGAGGGCGCCTTCGTGGGCTCCAACTCCTCGCTGGTCGCCCCGGTGACCATCGGCGCCGGCGCCTACACCGGCTCCGGTAGCGTGATCACCAGGGACGTCGCCCCGGACGCCCTGGCCCTCGAACGCGGCGTCCAGTCCGAAAAGCCCGGCTGGGCCGCCCGCTTCCGGGCGATGAAGATCGCGCGGAAGGCCGCGAAATGACCGCAGACGACCAGAAGCGCATCGCCGGCGCCGCCGCCGCTGACCTCGTCGAGGCCGGCATGGTCGTGGGCCTGGGCACCGGCTCGACCGCCGCATGGTTCGTGAAGGCGCTGGCGGCGCGCGGGCTCGACGTCCGCGGCGTGCCGACCTCCGAGGCCACGGCCAATCTGGCGCGCGAGCTGGGCATCCCTCTGGTCGGTCTGGACGACGTCAAGGCCATCGACCTGACCGTCGACGGCGCCGACGAGATCGGGCCGGGCCTGTCGCTGATCAAGGGCGGCGGCGCGGCCCTGCTGCGCGAGAAGCTGGTCTGGGAGGCCTCGCGCCGCTGCGTGGTCATCGCCGACGCCGCCAAGGTGGTGAAGGTGCTGGGCAGGTTCCCGCTGCCGATCGAAGTGGTCCGCTTCGGCCACCCCCACACCGGCCGCCACCTGGCTGACATCGCCGCCGAGTTCGACCTGCCCCCGCCGCGCCTGCGCACGGCCGAGCGCGGCGTGGTGGTCACCGACGGCGGCAACGTCATCTACGACCTGGCCGCCGGCGCGATCGACGACCCGGCGGCCCTCGCCGCGGCGCTCAAGAGCGTCACCGGCGTGGTCGACCACGGCCTGTTCCTCGATCTGGCCGACGAGGCGCTGATCGGCACGGACGCCGGGGTGGTCAGCAGGACCCCGTAGCCCCATATCCCCCGATCATCCCGGCGAAGGCCGGGACCCAGATTCAGCCTGAGCGGATCGTGGGTTTCACCTGGGCCCCGGCGTTCGCCGGGGTGAGCGGAGATTGAGATGCCCAAGTACGACTACGACCTCTTCGTCATCGGCGCAGGCTCCGGCGGGGTGCGCGCCGCGCGGCTGGCGGCCATGACCGGCGCCCGCGTCGGGGTCGCCGAGGAGTACCGGGTCGGCGGCACCTGCGTGGTCCGCGGCTGCGTGCCCAAGAAGTTCATGGTCTACGCCAGCGAGGTCTCCCAGCAGGTCAAGACCGCCCGCGGCTTCGGCTGGACGATTCCCGAGCCGACCTTCGACTGGCCGACCTTCCTCCAGGCCAAGGACATCGAGATCGCCCGCCTGTCGGGCATCTACGTCACCAATCTGCAGAAGGCCGGCGCCGACCTGCTGCACGGCCGCGCGGTCCTGAAGGACGCGCACACCATCGAGATCACCGGCGAGCACCCCCGCACCGTCACGGCCGACAAGATCCTCGTCGCCACCGGCGGCCGGCCGACCTATCCGGCGGACCTGCCGGGCATCGAGCACGCGATCAGCTCGGACGAGGCCTTCCATCTCGACCACCTGCCCGAGAGCATCCTGATCGTCGGCGGCGGCTATATCGCCGTGGAGTTCGCCGGCATCTACGCCGGTCTCGGCAGCAAGGTGACGCTCCTCTATCGCGGCGCCAACGTCCTGCGCGGCTTCGACGACGATATCCGCGCCCACCTGTCGCACGAGATGGAGCGGCGCGGCATCACCGTGGTCCTCGGCTGCCAGCACGACAGCCTGGAGAAGACCGACGCCGGCATCGTCAGCACCCTCAACAACGGCATGACGTTCACCAGCGAGCAGGTGATGTTCGCCACCGGCCGCGAGCCCTACGTCAAGGGTCTGGGCCTCGAGACGGCGGGCGTGGAGCTCAATGAGCGCGGCGCGATCAAGGTCGACAAATTCAGCAAGACCAGCGCCCCAAACATCTGGGCCGTCGGCGACGTGACCGACCGGATCAACCTGACCCCGGTGGCCATCCGCGAGGGCGCCGCCTTCGCCGAGACCGAGTTCCGCAATAACCCGACCACCTTCGACCACGACATGGTCGCCACCGCCGTCTTCTCCCAGCCGCCGATCGGCACGGTCGGCATGGGCGAGGCCGAGGCCCGCAAGGCCTTCGGCCCCATCGACGTCTACCGCGCCGTCTTCCGCCCGATGAAGGTCACCTTCTACGGCGGCGAGGAACGCTCCCTGATGAAGCTCCTGGTCCGCCAGGACACCCAGCAGGTCGTCGGCGTCCACGTCGTCGGCCCCGACTCCCCCGAAATGATCCAGATGGCCGCCATTGCCGTGAAGATGGGCGTGACCAAGCAGCAGTGGGACTCGACGTGTGCGGTCCATCCCACGGCGGCGGAGGAACTGGTGACGATGCGCGAGAAGTATGTGCCGGCGGAGCTGGGGTAGGGGGGCGATCTCTCGCTGGGTGGGGCAGCCGACGGAGGCCGACTCCCTCCTGACCCCAAGCGGAGCTGAGAAGGCATCGCCACGCCATCAGTGCGGGATGGCTCAGCGCAACATCTTGGGATAGCTTCGATATGGGTTCGTCGGAGGAGTTTGGCTCATGGTGTTCATCAGAGCGCTCTGCCTGTTGCCGGTAGTCTTTGGTGCGGCGTTCTGGATGCTACCGGTCTCCGCTTTGGCGCACGGTCCTGTGGAAGCGCCATATGGCGCGGTGGGCCGGGCGCAGGACGAGACCCAGGTGGCCGCCGATATGGCGGCGGCGGCCATGGCGCTCTGGAATTCTCTTTCGCCAGCACAGCAGCAGCAGGTCAGGTTCGACTTCGACGATCCCGAGCGTCAGAATTGGCATGCCATTCCGCGTCCCCGGAAGGGTCTTTCCATCAAGGAACTCAGTCCCGCCCAACGCAACCTCGTCTGGGCGTTCCTTTCGACGGGGCTCAGCAGTCGGGGCTTCGCGAAGGCTCAACAGATCATGAGCCTGGAACAGGTCCTTCATGACCTGAAAGCGGGACGTGTCGAAGGGGCCGTGCGTGACCCGGAGCTCTACTTCCTCACCATGTTTGGCGAACCGACCGCTACCGGAACCTGGGGTTGGCGTTTCGAAGGCCATCATCTGTCGATTAACTTCACCATCGTCGACGGGAAGGGGATCACCGGCGCGCCGACATTCTTCGGGACCAATCCAGCCGAGGTGCTCGAAGGGCCCCGCAAGGGATTGCGCGTTCTCGCCGCGGAAGATGATCTTGGCTTGCAGTTGGTCCTTTCCCTGAGCGGGAGGCAGCGCGGCGAGGCCATTGTCTCAACGACCGCGCCAACCGACATTGTGACATTTGGCGCGCGGTCGGTAGATTGGGTTGCCGTGGGGGCCCTCGGACGAGGCATATCGGCGAGCGACCTGACCGTTGAGCAACGTGGCCTGCTGCTGAGTCTGATCGAGGAATACGCGCGCAGGCATCGGCCTGAGATCGCGGACGCCGAACTCCGCCGGATCCATCTCGCCGGCTTTGACAAGGTGACGTTTCTTTGGGCTGGCGGAACTGACCCGAATTCCGGGCGATACTACCGGGTCATGGGGCCAACCTTCCTGATCGAATACGACCGCGTTCAGAACGAGGCCAACCACGTCCACAGCATATGGCGCGATGCGGCCAACGACTTCGGCGAAGACCTTCTGAAGCTTCACTACGCCACGGCCGGGCATCATCGGAAGCCGCCTCCCTGAGTGTCGTCTGCGTCGCCTCGCAACAGTTCGAGGCTGGAATGCGTTGATCAACCCGCTACGGTTCTCGCCGCGCATGCCCATGCCTTTCACGCGACCTTCACGCCTTTGGGGCGCATTATTTTGCCTTCAATGCCGCAGTGCGATAAGGACGGCGTCCACTTTTTGAGTTTGAGATCATGACCGAGCGCTGGACCCCGTCGTCCTGGAGAGCCAAGCCCGCCAAGCACCTGCCGACGGATTATCCGGATGCGGGCGCGGTGGGGCGTGTCGAGGCCGAGCTGCGGCGGATGCCGCCGCTGGTGTTCGCCGGCGAGGCGCGGCGGCTGAAGAGCCTCTTGGGCGATGTGGCGGCGGGCAAGGCCTTCCTGCTGCAGGGCGGCGACTGCGCCGAGAGCTTCAAGGAATTCCATGCGGACAATATCCGCGACACCTTCCGCCTGATCCTGCAGATGGCCGTGGTGCTGACCTTCGCCGGCGGCAAGCCGGTGGTGAAGGTCGGCCGCATCGCCGGCCAGTTCGCCAAGCCGCGCTCCGAGCCGATCGAGACGATCGACGGGGTGACGCTGCCGTCCTATCGCGGCGACAACATCAACGGCATGGACTTCAACGCCGCCGAGCGGGCGCCGGACCCCGAGCGGCTGCTGAAGGCCTACGGCCAGGCGTCCTCGACCCTGAACCTGCTGCGGGCCTTCGCCGGCGGCGGCTACGCCGACCTGCACAACATCCATCGCTGGACGCTGGGCTTTGTCGCGGACAGTCCGCAGGGCGCGCGCTACCGCGAGCTGTCGGACAAGATCAGCGAGAGCCTGGCCTTCATGGCCGCCATCGGGGTCACGCCCGAGAGCCATCCGGGCATGAAGCAGGTGGAGTTCTTCACCAGCCACGAGTCGCTGCTGCTCGGCTTCGAGGAGGCCATGACGCGGATCGATAGCACCTCGGGCGACTGGTACGACACCTCGGCCCATATGCTGTGGATCGGCGAGCGCACGCGCCAGCTGGACGGGGCGCACATCGAGTTCGCCCGCGGAGTGAAGAACCCGATCGGCATGAAGGTCGGCCCGACGCTCGAGCCGGACGACCTGCTGCGGCTGATCGATACGCTGAACCCGGCCAACGAGCCCGGGCGGCTGACGCTGATCGGCCGGTTCGGCGCCGACAAGATCGCCGAGCGCCTGCCGCGCCTGATGGCGGCGACGAAGAAGGCGGGCCGCTCGGTGGTCTGGGCCACCGACCCGATGCACGGAAATACGCTGAAGGCCGGCAACGGCTACAAGACCCGGCCGTTCGACAAGATCCTCGCCGAGGTGAAGGGCTTCGTCGACGTCGCCGAGTCCGAGGGCGTCCACCCTGGCGGCGTGCACCTGGAGATGACCGGCCAGAACGTCACCGAATGCACGGGCGGCGCCCGCGCGGTGCTCGAGGGCGAGCTCGGCGACCGCTACCACACCCACTGTGACCCGCGTCTCAACGGCGAGCAGGCGCTGGAGCTGGCGTTCCTCGTGGCCGAGCGGCTGAAGTCTGGCCGGGACGGCCTGCGCGAGGCGAGCTGAGTTCCCTAGGTCGTCGCCTTCAGCCGGTCCCGCGCCGCCTTCCGCGCGCCCTTCGCCTCGACCAGGGTCCCGGCGGCGCCCAGGCCGAACGGCGGCATGTTGTTGTAGACGTTCTCGTACTGGCCGGGGCGGATGACGTAGGTCTCGTGCCAGATGCCGACGTCGCCGTTGCTGCCGACGGCCTTGTTGAACGCCTGCCAGGCCGGCAGGTGGGCCGATCCCGCGGCCTTCGCGTAGGCCTCGAGCTGCTCGAAGCTGCGCCAGTACTGCGTCACGACGATGTTGCGCAGGCCGAAGTGGGTTCGGAAGTGGAGCAGGCCCAGATCCGGCTTCTTCGACAGCTCGATCAGCATCCTCGGCATGGCCTGGATGACCGGCAGCCAGCTGGTGACCTTCCACAGCTTGTTGATCCGCATGCCAATCAGGAACACGACGAACTCGCCGTCCATCTCGGCGCACAGGCGCTCGGCCCGGATCCCGCTCATGCGGTGGCTCCTCTCTTCAGGAAGGGTTGGCGCTTCCACATCACCAGCGACCGCCAGACCCATTCGAACGGGCCATAGTGGAACGCCGCCAGCCAAGGCCTGCTCCAGATCAGGATGAAGGCCCAGACGCCGAGCACCACATAGTAGAGCTCGAAGCGCTCCAGCTGCCCATAGAGCCCCAGGCCGAAGCCGCAGAAGACGAAGGTCGTGATGATCGAGGTCATCAGGTAGTTGCTGAACGCCATCCGCCCGGCGGCCTCCAGCCGGTTGGTCAGCACCCTGAAGGCGCCGGCCCGGATGACCAGCATCAGCACGCTGGCGTGGGCCAGGGCGATGAACGGGCGCGGCCCGGCGGTCAGCACCGCGAACCAGTGCTGCTGCACCGGCTCAAAGTCGGCCTGCACCGTCGACCGGCATAGCCAGACCATGACCGGGACGCCGATCAGGTAGCCGATCGCGATCATCGCCGCATAGGCCCGGCTCGACCAGCCGAGGGTGAAAAAGCCCAGCCGGAACAGCCCCGCACCGACCAGCATCTGGCCGACGGCCTCGGGGATCGCGTCGAACGGCAGGTAGCCGAGCTGCAGGATCATCGCCGCGAAGGCGCGGCTCTCCAGCGCGTCGAAGAAGCCGCCACGCATCTTGACGATTTCGGTCGCGCCCATCTCCGCCGGGGCGTTGAGGAACAGCTGGGCCTCGTTCCACTGCGCGAGTTGGGCGGCGTTGGCGCTGCCGGCTGCGACCGCCGCCTGCAGGGCGTGGAGGTGCTGCGCATCGAGGATCTTGTAGGCGAACAGTCCCGCCAGGATCACCGCGCCCGCGAGGATCAGCGTCTTCGGGCCGAGCCTTCTGAACGCGAAAGCGATCGCCCCGGCGATGGCGTAGCAGACCAGGATGTCGCCGAAGAACAGGAAGTAGGCGTGGATCATGCCGATGACGAACAGCCAGAATACCCGGCGATAGTGGGTTCCGGCCGGTCCGGGCGTCCGCCCCTCCGCCCGGTCGGCGATCAGCAGCATGCTGGCCCCGAACAGCATGGTGAACAGGGCCCGCATCTTGCCGTCCGTGACGACGAAGTTGACCGCCCAGACCCAGAAGTTCGCGCCGTCCAGATTGCCGTAGTAGGTCGGGTCGACGTAGGCGAACGTCGGCAT
>CAIOHT010000023.1 GCA_903858185.1 uncultured Caulobacterales bacterium | reverse complement strand
TCCGGTCAACTGGCCAACTGGTCAACTGGTCAACCCTCCCCTGGCTTCATCTCGCGTAGCGATGATGTGCCTGACCCCATTGCCGAAGGACGACCCCCCGGCCGACCGGGGACGGCCAGCCCTACCGATCACCAGGGGGCACGTGGGCACGCTGGCACGTGGGCAAGGGGTGGGAATGAGAGGGCCGGAGGGCACGAGGACTCGAGGCGGACCCGGTGCCTCTTTACGCCAACCGCTATCAACCGCCCGCGAACACCGTTCGCACCGGTAGGGACCAGCGTCCCCGCTGGCCCGTGAATCTCCTCCGGTCAACTGGCCAACTGGTCAACGGGTCAACCCTCCCCTGGCTTCATCTCGCGCAGCGATGATGTGCCTGACCCCATTGCCGAAGGACGATCCCCGGCCGACCGAGGACGGTCAGCCCTACCTGAAGAAACGACCGGGGACGTTCGACCCTGCCATAAGTCGTCATTTAAATGTGTTAGATTGGCGGCGGGCGACCCCTAGGATGACTCCGCCTCCGCCGATGACCTCGCTCTGCACCTTGCTGCTCGCCGCCACGCTGTCCGCCGCCGACCCCGCCGAACCGCCGGACACGGCCGCGCCGACGCCCAAAGGCGTGATCGCCGAACTGTCGGCCCGCCAATACCCCGATGCGAAGTCGCGCGAAGCCGCGATCGTCCAGGCCGCCTTGGCGGATCTCGAGGCCGTGAAGCGCAGTCCGTCTCCGATGACCGGCTGGACGGCGCAGCTGCTCCTCAAGGCGGGCCGCAAGGAAGAAGGTCTGGCCATCGTCCGCGCCTACATCGGCGAGCGCATCAAGGAGGCCAAGGCGCGCATGGCCGACGTCGAGAAGCGACGCAAGGCCGGCACGTACGTGCCCTTCCCGCTCCCGAACGGCCGCGAGTGGGGCGAGCCGCACGTGAACGGCTTCGGGCTCTGGTCGATGGTCAACGTCTACATGCGCTACCACGACCAGATGGACGCGGCCCTGAAGGCCGACTTCCAATGGCTGTTCACGCATAACACGAGCTGGGCGGGCTCGACCGGCAACCTGTCCTTCCTCATCCCGCTGAACCTCTACCTGACCGAGAAGATCTGGGATCCGCAACTGCTGCCCGTCGATGGGCGCTACGGCGCGCGCGGACCGGGCGCGGTCAAGATGTTCGAGAAGCGCATCGCCTATACGGTGAGCCGGGGCTCGCCGGAGTTCGCCTCGCGCCCCTACATGATCTACAACATCGGGACGCTGCTGAGCTTCGACAATCCTTACACGGACAAGGAGCTGGCCCGACGGGCGCAGATGGCCTACGAGATGTCGATCGCCCACGCCGCGGGCACCTGGCTCAACGGCAACTGGGCCACCCCCGCCGGCCGCAGCTACCCGGGCTTCGTGACACAGGCCCCGACGGGGTGCGCCGACATGCTCTGGACGTACTTCGGCGGCAAGACCCCGCGGCTCGGCGGCAACACCACCGCGGTCTTCGCCGTCGCCGAGCCCTGGCGCCCGTCCCCGCTCATCGTCAAGGCGGCCACCGACCGGGCGGAGCCCTACGTCCACCGCTCCCGCTTCGATGGCGAGCGCACCTTCCAGACTTCCTTTGTCAACCGCACGTACGCGTTATTCAGCACGGCGACCACCCACGCGCCGACCGGCCGCAAGACGAGCATCTGGGGCCAGACGTACCCTTATGGCGTGATGTTCGACCAGCCGGCCGGGGACTGCGCGAGCATCTGCTGGCTGACCGTGCCGTGCTACGACGACCGGCCGCTCACCAACTACACGCCGGGCGTGAACAGCCGCTTCGCGGAATACCTCCAGCACCGCGGCTCGCTGCTGCTGGTCGCGAATAACCT
>CAIOHT010000022.1 GCA_903858185.1 uncultured Caulobacterales bacterium | reverse complement strand
GCCCATCCGCTTGCGCACGTCATAGACCGAGCGGCCGTTCACGACGCTGTCGGGGCGGGCGAAGTAGACGTATTCGAACACGCAGGGCCGCGCCTCGCCGGTCTGGAACGGCTTGAGGCTCTCCACGCCGGTTTCGGAAATCACGACCATCTCGCCGTGTTCGACGTCGCGCACGAAGCTCGCGCCGATCATGTCGAGCGCACAGGTCTCCGACGCGAGCACGGGCTTGCCGTTCAGGTCGCCCAGCACGAGTGGCCGGATGCCCAGCGGGTCGCGCACGCCGATCAGCTTCTTGTTGGTCAGGGCTACCAGGGCGTAGCCGCCCTCGATCTGGCTGATGGCGTCGATGAAGCGGTCGACCACCCGCGCCTTCCGCGATCGGGCGATCAGGTGAAGGATCACTTCGCTGTCCGACGTCGACTGGAAGATGGCGCCGTCGGAGACCAGCTGCTCGCGCAGGGTCAGGAAGTTGGTCAGGTTGCCATTGTGGGCCAGGGCGACGCCGCCGGCCTCGAGATCGGCAAACATCGGCTGGACGTTGCGGATACCGCTGCCGCCGGCGGTGGCGTAGCGCGTGTGGCCGATGGCGTAGGTTCCGGGCAGGCGGTCGACGAGATCGGCGCCGGTGAAGGCCTCGCCGACATGGCCGAGGTGGCGCTCGGTGGTGAAGCTCTGGCCATCGAAGGCGGCGATGCCGCAGGCTTCCTGCCCGCGATGCTGCAGCGCGTGCAGGCCCAGCGCGACAACGGCGGCGGCGTCGCTCACGTCAAAGACGCCGAAGACGCCGCATTCAAGGCGCAGTGTATCGTCGTCGGGATCGCGGGCGGGTGGCTGGGTCTGTCGGTCGCTGGTCCGGCCAGGGGTCATCGCGTTTTCTCCACCAGATCGTCCACGGCGTCGCGCTCGTCGGCCTCATACCCCTTTTCGCGGGCCTTGGGCGCCATAACACCGTCACGTACCGCCTTTTCCACACGCGGCGCCACCGTCCGGGCCGCCGCGAAGCCGTTCGGGGCGAAGGCCTTCAGGACCCGCCCGGACGCTTCGGACAACGGATAGAAAACCCCGTTCGTCACCCAGCGCGGCGCGGTTTCGGCGGGCGTGGCCATGTTGAACAGCAGGTTGAATCCGCCCAGCAGCACGATCGCTCGAACAAGGCCAAAGCCTGTGCCGACGGCGCGGTCGAGCATGCCCATGGTCTGGGTCTCGCGGACCTGCCGTTCGAGCGTCGAGCCCAGCAGCCTGAGCGCGATGTAGGCGAGCCCGAACACGAAGAGAAGCGCCATGCTGACCCCCGCCCAGTCGGGATCGATCAGCGATTTGCCCAGCGGCGCGGTGAACCGCAGGCAGACGATCGCCAGGATGACGGCCAGCAGGAAGGCCAGCACCGTCATCAGCTCCTTCGTCGCCCCGCGCGTGAAGCCGATAATCGCCGAGACCAGCAGCAGCGGGCCAGCAATGAAGTCGAACTGCGTCAGTTCCATCGTTGCTCTCCGATCCGCGTGACGGCATCGACCAGCCGGGACACCCCCGTGACCGCCAGACTGTCGCCGGCGCCCATGGGGGCAAGGGCGCGTCTGAACCCCAGTTTTGCAGCCTCCTTGAGGCGCGTCTCGGCGCGGCCGACCGGTCTGACCTCGCCTGACAGGCTGACCTCGCCAAAGACGACGCAGTCCTGCGGCAAGGCCTCGTCCAGCGCGGAGGACGCCAGCGCGGCCGCCGCCGCAAGGTCCGCCGCCGGTTCGGTGATGCGCAGTCCGCCGGCGACGTTCAGGTAGACATCCTTGTTCCCGAACGCCAGGCCGCAGCGGGATTCCAGCACCGCCAGCACCATGGCCAGCCGGCCCGAATCCCAGCCGACCACGGCCCGGCGGGGCGTGCCGTAGGCCGAGGGCGCCACCAGCGCCTGGAACTCGACCAGCACGGGGCGCGAGCCCTCGATCCCGGCGAAAACCGCTGCGCCGGCGGCCCGCTCGCCGCCGTCATTGAGGAACAGGGCCGAGGGGTTGAGGACCTGGTTCAGGCCCGCGTCGCCCATTTCGAAGACGCCGATCTCGTCGGTCGCGCCGAAGCGGTTCTTGGCGCCGCGCAGGATGCGGAACGGGTATCCCCGCTCGCCTTCGAAACTGAGCACCGCGTCGACCATGTGTTCGACGACGCGCGGGCCGGCGATCTGGCCATCCTTGGTCACATGCCCGACGAGGATCACCGCCACGCCGCGCTTCTTGGCCAGTCGCACCAGTTCGGACGCACAGTTGCGCACCTGGGTCACGGAGCCCGGGCCGGCCTCGTGGGCATCGCTCCACATGGTCTGGATGGAGTCGATCACGACCAGATCGAAGTGCTCCTTCTTGAGCCCGTCCATGATGTCGCGCAGCGCCGTCTCGGCGGCCAGTTTCACCGGCGCCTCGGCCAGCCCCATCCGGGCGGCACGGCCACGAACCTGCTCGACGGCCTCCTCGCCGGAGATGTAGGCGCATTTCACGCCGCGCAAGGCCGCCTGGGCGACCACCTGAAGCATCAGGGTCGACTTGCCGACGCCGGGGTCGCCGCCGATCAGGATGGCGCTGCCCGGCACCACGCCGCCGCCGCAGACGCGGTCGAACTCATCGACGCCCGTGGCGATCCGGGGCGGGGCGGGGGTGTCGCTCTGGAGGCCCTCAAACGCCAGGCCGCGTGTCCGGGTCGCCTTGGTGGGCGCGAGCGTACCGGGCGCGCGGGACGTGACCTCTTCGACCAGGCTGTTCCAGGCGTTGCAGGCCGGACACTGGCCCGCCCACTTGGACTGCGCCGCGCCGCAGGACTGGCAGACATAGACGGCGCCATCGCGGGCCATGCGGACTCCTGATTCGGGAACGGGAGTTACAATAGCGATTTCCGCGCGGCCTCGCGCGGACGTTCTTCATTCGTTCGCAGATCGTGCTACGTGCGGGAGACGAAGCGGCGCTCGGCCCGCGATGACAGACGGGTCAGCAGCTCATAGGCCGTTGTGCCGGCGGCCCGGGCCGCGTCATCGACGGGCAGGTTCGCGCCGAGCAGTTCGACCATCTCGCCCGGTCGTGCCGCCGCGCAGCCGGTCAGATCGACGGCGATCATGTCCATGGAAACCCGCCCGACCATTCGTCGCAGCGCGCCCTCGAACCAGACGCTGCCGCCCGGGTGGGCCGACCATGGCACGCCGTCGGCATAGCCGGCCGCGAGGATGCCGACGGTCAGGTCACGTTCGGCCGTGAAGGCGCGGGCGTAGCCGATGGTCTCGCCGGCGGGGACGTGGCGCACCTGCAGGATCGCGGCCTCCAGCGTCGCGACGGTGGTGATCCGGGCGTCTGGCCGGTCGTGCGGGCCGCCGCCGAACAGGCTGATCCCCGGCCGCACCTGATCGAAGGCATAGTCGCGGCCGAGGAAGATGCCGCCCGAGCTGGCGAGGCTGGCGCGGGCGTGGGGAAACAGGGCCCGGACGGCCCGGAAGCGATCGAGCTGAAGGGCGTTCATCGGATGACCCGGCTGTCCCGCGCAGGCCAGATGACTCATCACCAGCACGACATCGGGCCGGTCGACCAGAGTCGCCGCTTCCGCCGCCGTCAGGCCCAGCCGGTTCATGCCGGTGTCGATGTGCAGCACGGCGGGGCCGTCCCAGGCTGCGGCCTGGTCGAGGCTGTTGATGACCGGCGTAAGGTCCGCCGCGCGCAGCCGGGCCTGTGATCCCGGCGTGGGGCCGTCGAGCAGATAGATCGTCGCTTGCCGGTCTCCGAGCGCAGCTCGTACGGCCTCGCCCTCGGTCAGCCGCGCGACGTGGAAGCTGCGTGCGCCCTCGTCCCACAGCCGCAAGGCGGCCTCCAGGGCGCCGATGCCGTAGCCGTCCGCCTTGATCGCCGGCGCGGCCTCCACACCCGCCGTATCGCGCAGCACCGCGAAGTTGCGGGCCAGTGCGTCCAGATCGAGTGTCAGCCGGGTGACGGTCATCCGCTGCGGCTAAGCGGCGAGAGGGGGTGGGTCAAGGGGCCTTGCCGATCCTCCCCGCTACGCGGAGAGGTGTGAGCTTACCGCACGTCGAACCGGCCCTCGCGGGCGAGGTTGCCGAACTTGGTGGTGTCGCCGTGGAAGTGCAGCTTCACGGTGCCGATCGGGCCGTGACGCTGCTTGCCGATGATCACTTCGGCGACGTTGTTGATCTTCTCCAGGTCTTCCTGCCACGTCATGTGTTCGGGCGTGCCTTCGCGGGGCTCGGCGCGGCTGAGGTAGTAGGCCTCGCGATAGACGAACATGACCACGTCGGCGTCCTGCTCGATCGAGCCGGATTCCCGCAGGTCCGACAGCTGAGGCCGCTTGTCTTCGCGGTTTTCCACCTGACGCGACAGCTGGGACAGGGCGATGACCGGCACGCCGAGTTCCTTCGCCAGGGCCTTCAGGCCGCCCGTGATGGCCGACACTTCCTGGACCCGGTTGTCGCCCTTGGAGCCGTCGGTGGTCACCAGCTGCAGGTAGTCGACGACGATCAGATCCAGGCCATGCTGGCGCTTCAGCCGGCGGGCGCGGGCGGTCAGCTTTGAGATCGACAGGCCGCCGGTCGCGTCGATGAACAGCGGCGCTTCCTGCACCTCGATAGCCCCGTCGCGGACGCGACCGAACTCGCTGGCGTCGATCTCGCCCTTTCGCAGGCGGTCTGAGGAGACGCCGGACACATCGGCGAGCAGACGCATGGCCAGCTGCTCGGCGCTCATTTCGAGCGAGAAGAAGGCTACGACCCCGCCGTTGACGGTCTTCTTCGATCCGTCCGGCTGCGGCTCCCAGGCGTAGTTGCGGGCCACGTGGAAGGCGATGTTGGTCGCCAGCGCGGTCTTCCCCATCGAGGGGCGTCCGGCGAGGATCAGCAGGTCGGACGGATGCAGGCCGCCCAGCTGCTTGTCGAGATCGGTGAGGCCGGTCGAAACCCCGGCCAGGCCGCCGTCGCGGCTGTAGGCCTCTGCCGCCATCTGCACCGCGCCGGTCAGGGCGTCTGCGAACGGGATGAAGCCGGTGGAAGAGGTGCCGCTTTCGGCCAGGGTGTAGAGCTTCTGTTCAGCGGTCTCGATCTGGTCGCGGGCCGAGATGTCGGCGTCGTGCGCCTGGGCCTCGACCGTGATCTCCCCGCCGATGCGGATCAGGTCCCGGCGCAGCGCAAGGTCATAGATGGCGCGGGCATAGTCCGGCGCGTTGGCCGCCGGCGGCGCGCGATCGACCAGATCGGCCAGATAGCGCAGGCCGCCCAGTTCCTCGAACGCCGGATCGCGCTTGAACTCGTCGGCCAGCAGGATCGGCTCGGCCAGCTGGCCCTTGCGGATGTGGATTTCGAGCGCCGCGAACAGCCGCTGATGGAAGGGTTCGTAGAAGTGGCGGGCCTGCAGCCGGTCGCTCAGGCGCTCATAGGCGGCGTTGTCATAGAGCAGGGCGCCCAGCAGCGCCTGCTCGGCCTCGATGTTCGACGGCGCGACCGAGAGGGGCGTGTCGTGGGAGACCGGACGAAGGTCGAGAGCGGGAACGAGAGCCATGCGCCTAGTTAACGAAAGTGATTCCCGAGCGCGCGGACCGATCCGCAGCACCCGCGATTCAGTTGTGGAGTTCCATGTATGTTCGTCCGGTCGCGCGGTGGCTGTCGCTACACATTCGCGGCACGAAAAAGGGCGGCCCGGAGAACCGGACCGCCCTGATTTTCAGACCTTGGCTGAGACCTAGCGGTCGTCGCCGAAGCCGCCGTCGTGCGAACCCGCGCCGCCCTCGACCATGTCGGCCGCGGCTTCCGCCGCCAGGGCGACGTCTTCGTCGTACTGCGAGGCGATGACGTTCTCGCCCTTGGCCTGACGCTCGGCCTCGTCCGCGGAGCGGGCGATGTTGATGTTCACCGAGACGGTGACTTCCGCGTGCAGCTTCACCTTCACGGGGTGAACGCCCAGGGTCTTGATCGGCTTGTCGAGGATGACCATCGCGCGGTCGATCTTGCCGCCGGCGGCGTTGACCATGTCGGCAACGTCGCGGCCGGAGACCGAGCCGTACAGCTGGCCGGTTTCGCCCGCCTGACGGATCAGGATGTAGGACGTGCCGTCCAGGGCGACGCCGGCTTCACCGGCGGCTTCCTTGGCCTTGGTGTTGCGCACTTCGATCTCGGCGCGCTGGGCGTCGAAGACCTTCATGTTGGCGGCCGTGGCCCGCAGCGCCTTGTGGCGGGGCAGGAGGTAGTTGCGCGCGAAGCCGTCCTTGACGGTGACGACGTCGCCGAGGGCGCCGCGGCCCTCCACGCGTTCGAGCAGGATAACTTTCATCGGTCCGGTTCCCTTACTTCACGACGTAGGGGAGCAGGGCGAGGAAGCGGGCGCGCTTGATCGCGCGGGCCAGCTCACGCTGCTTCTTGGCCGAGACGGCGGTGATGCGCGAGGGCACGATCTTGCCCCGCTCGGAGACGTAACGCTGCAGCAGCTTGACGTCCTTGTAGTCGATCTTCGGCGCGCCGGCGCCCGAGAACGGGCAAACCTTGCGGCGGCGATAGAACGGGCGGCGGGCGCCGGCGGCGGCCGGCGCGGCGGGGGCTTCAGCGCCCGAGTCGATATCAGTGTCGCTCATGATCTTTTTCTCCCTTACGCTGCGGCGAAGTCGTCACGGGGACGATCGCCACGTTCAGGGCGTTCGGGGCGGTCGCTGCGATCGCGATCGCGGCGGGCGAGAACCGGGGACAGTTCCAGGTCGAGTTCCTCGACGCGGATGGTCATGTAACGCAGCACGTCTTCGTTGATCGACAGCTGGCGTTCCATTTCCTTCACGGCCGGCGCCGGGGCGTCGATGGCCATCAGGGAATAGTGACCCTTGCGGTTCTTCTTGATGCGGTAGGTGAGGTTACGCAGGCCCCAGTACTCGATCTTGGCGATGTGACCGCCAAGGCTTTCGATCAGGGCCTTCATGTCCTCGTTGAGTTGCTCAGCCTGTTGGGGCGAGATGTCTTGCCGTGCGATCAGCACGTGTTCGTAAAGCGCCATAGTTTCCTTCTTCCGTTTGGAAGGCGGCGCAACCTCGGGCGGAAGCTCCCGGGGTCACGATGGGTCTGTTCGCGGCGGCCGGGAGTTTCCCGACCTGAAAGGCTCCGCGAGAGACCGCCTTCCGTGAAGGGCGCGCTAATAGGTCAGATCGGCCGCAAAGGCAAGCACGGCGAGGGATTGAACTCCGCGCGGAGGCTGTGTCAGCCTGCCGGCGTTTTCCGGGGAGCAGCATCATGAACCGCACCATCAGCGCGCTCTTGTGCGCCGCCGCCATCCTTCAACCCGTCACATCCACGGCGGTGGCTGCGGAGAAGGGCCCGGCCCCGTCGGCGCGGGCGCTAGACTGCGCCCAGCGCTACAGCGACGCGATGAACATGAAGGCGACCCTGGTCGGGATGATCAACGGCATGCTGCCCGCGATGATCGAGCAGGAGCGCCGCCGCACCGGCGCCACCCTGACGGCCGAGCAGAAGCGCCTGATGAGTGAAGCCGTCACCGAGGGCGTCGCGGACATGGTCCCGGAGATGATGGAAACCATCACGCCCCTGATGGCGGCCTCTTTCACCGAGAGCGAACTCTGCGGCCTGGCGGACTTCTACGGCAGCAAGGACGGCCAGAGCATTGTCGCCAAGATGCCCGCCTTCTCCGCGTCATCAGCGGCGGCCATGCAGGGCCTCATCCCGCGCCTGCAGCGTGACATGGAGGCTCGCATCTGTCGCAAGATGGGCTGCGACACGACGAAGAAGCCGTCGGCGCAGGCGTCCTGACGCGCTACTTCGGGTTGGCCTTGCGCCAGGCGGTGACCGCCGCCTTGGCCCTGGCGATGTGCGACAGCGGGTCGGTCAGGGCGGTATAGGCCAGGATGATCCTGCCGTCGGGCGCGATGACATACGTGGTTCGGTCAGACAGGTCCGGCTTGAGGGCCAGAACGGCGTCGTAGGCCTTGATCGTCTCCTTGCTCACGCCCGCGACCGGGAAGGCGTCCCGGCATTCGGTCTTCGAGAAGGCGGCCAGGTCGGCGACGCGACCGGCCGTGACGCCGATGACCGACGCGCCCATGGCGGCGAATTCAGGGGTGGCGACGGCGAACTCATGCGCCTCGGCCGTGCAGCCCGCGGTGAAGGCCGACGGGAAGAAATACAGCACCACCGGACCCTTCTTCAGGGCCGTGGACAGCTTGTACGGCATGGGCTTGCCGGCGAGGAACGCCGTGGTGACGATCTCGGGCGCCTGGGCGCCGACCTTGAGGGCGGCGAAGGCGGGGGCGGCGACGAGGCTAAGGGCGAGGGCGGCGGCGGCAAGACGCTTCATAGCGGGTCTCCAGTGTCTGCTGACAGTTAGGCCGTCCCGCACGGGCGTCCAGTCACGGCCCTGCGAGGGTCGTCTGCGCCAAGCGTCAGGGCAGTTCCGGCGCCTTGCTGACGAGAGCCGCGCCGTCCCAGCGCCAGCGCTTGCGCTGGCAGTCCTTGCCATTCAGTCCGCAGTCTTCGGCGCCCTGCAGCGTCACGAAGGCCGCCGAGCCGCCGGCGAGGTCGAGACCCCAGACCGTCGCCTCTTCGTTGAAGACGGACGCGAATCCGGACGGGCCGCTGACGAAGACCTCCGTCGAAAACACCGGCGCATTGTCGGGCGCTGCATCGGTGAAGGCGCAGGCGTCGTAGCCCCCCCCCACGACCCAGTCGCGAACGCCGTCGTCGTTCAGGTCGGCGACATCGGTGACATAGGCGTCGACATACGGATAGGCGCCGCCAACCGCCGCGCAGGCCTTCGCCTTGGCGGCGACGACCGCCCTGACCGGCGCAGGAAGGCTGGCTTCCGGCAGGACAACCGGTCTGGACGGGCCGCCGACCAGGAAGGTCTGACCGCCGGGCGCGGGCCGTTCGAGAAAACGTCCGGCCGTCACGTCCCATCCATAGCTGCGCGGGCAGGGGTCGACCCCGAAGCCGCCGCAGGTCGAGCCGTGAAAGTCCACGTCCAGCACCGGCCGGCCCTTGCTGCGACGCAGCTTGAACTGCCGGACCGTGCCGTCGAAGGCCAGGTCGTAACGTCCGTCCGGCAGAGAAACGTAGACGCGCTGACGGCAGCCGCCGGTGCCACAGAAGTACGAGGGGTTCGGCGCCTTCTCGAAGTCGACCCGCCAGTCGGCGACGCCGTCCTGGTTGATATCGATCCGCTTGAACATCGCCGCGGAAGGCGCCGGGTGTGCCGGCTCGCCCGCTTCCACCGGCCCCATGGCCGTCTCGATCTCGGCCCGGACCGCCTCGCGCACCGCTTCGGGCGGCTGCGAGGCCGCCACAACGGCGCCGGTCGAGACGAGCGCGGCGATCAGGGCATAGACAAGACGACGGGGCATAGGACTCGTTCTGGGCAGATCAGCGGCCCGGCTCCACCAGAATCTTCACATTGGATTCCGGATTTCCCAGATCGATGAAAGCCTGGGCGACGCCGTCCAGTCCGACCTTCTGGGTGATCAAGGGTTCCACATTCAGCCGCCCTTCGGCGATATCATTCAGCGTCTGGGCGAACTCGTCGGGCTGATAGCCCAGGACGAAGCGCAGATCGAGTTGCTTGTTGATCGCGAGCGACGGCTCGATCTTGTCGGGCTCCATGCAGACGCCGGCGACGATGATCTGGGCCTTGGGCGGACAACCCTCGATGACGCTCTGCAGCACACCGGGCGCGCCGACGCACTCGAAGACCACCGGGCGGCCGAACGACACGCCGCCGAAGATCGCCGCGCGCATGCCGTCCATCGTCGCGGGGACGCCGAAGTCGCCCCACTTGGTGTGCGGGCCGGTCTGCGCCGGGTCGACGACCACGTCGGCGCCCATCGCCTCGGCCGCGGCGCGGCGGCGCGGCGAGAAGTCGGCGGCGATGACCGGACCATGTCCGCGCGCCTTCAGGGCGGCGATGACCGCAAGGCCGACCGGGCCGCAGCCCAGCACCAGCGAGACCGAATTCTTGTCCAGGGCGGCGCTGGCCACGGCGTGCGCGCCGACGGCCATCGGCTCGGTCAGGGCGGCGTGGTCGGTGGACAGGCCGTTGGGCACCTCCAGCAGCAGCCCTTCGGTCAGGATCATCCGCTCGGCGAAGCCGCCGACATATTTGTTGGAGTAGCCGACGGCGTCGAACCCGTCCGGACCCATGTTGATCGGCATCGAGACCACGCGCGTGCCGGCCTTGAACCGGTTCGCGCCGGGGCCGCCTTCGAGCACTTCGGCACAGAACTCGTGGCCGAAGACGATGTCTTTCTTCGGGTCCATCCCGCCGGTGGCGCCCGCGCGCCGGCCCATCTCGACCATGTGATCCAGGTAGTGCAGGGCGTGCAGGTCCGACCCGCAGATGCCGCAGGCGAGGGTCTTGACCCGCACCTGGCCCGGACCGGGATCGCGCTCCTCGATCACGTCACAGACCAGTGCTCCGTTACGCCTGACGACCGCCCGCATGACCATTCTCCCTGAGGTTTTCGCAAGCCTAGGGGGTGCCGCAGCGGCAACGCCAGAGGCGGCGGACGTCAGGTCAGCTGAGCGACGATGTCGGCCGGCGTTGCGAACACGAGGTCCGGCTTCTGGGCCAGCAGGGCTTCCGGCGCGGTGTAGCCCCAGCAGACGACGCCGACGCCGAGGCCGACATCGCGGGCCGCGTCAATGTCGCGGATCTCGTCGCCGATGCTGAGCGTCTGTGCCGCGCTGACCCCAAGGGTCTTCAGCACCCGCTTGAACTTGCTGGCCTTTCCGAACACCGAGGCGCCGCAGTCAAATTCCGAGATCAGGCCGCTCAGGTCCTCGCCGAGCACCACGCGGATGTTGGCTTCCGTGTTTGAGCTGACCACCGCCAGCTTGACGCCGGCTGCGTGCAGGTCTCGCAGAACCTCGGCCGCGCCGTCGAACATCCGGATCGAGCCGGCGTCGCGCGCCATGAGCTTGTGGAAGTGCGCGGCAATCATCGGCATCTTCAGCGCCGGAAGCTTCTGGACCTTCATCAGCTCGCGCGCGCTCAGGTGGCGCAGAGTGTCGAGCCGGCTCCGGTCGACCTTCAGGTAGCCGAATTTGTCGGCCATGGCATCGGACGTGTCGAGGAACCAGCCCATGGTGTCGCCAAGGGTTCCATCGAAGTCGAAGATCACGAGTTTATAGGTGGGCACGCGGTGAGTCCTGAACCGATGCCATGAGATAGACCGGGAAGGTTGCCCGCCGCCAGCCTTTCGCCTAACCGTGCCCGCCGTAATCGAACCGACAGGAGCGGCCATGAACCTCGCCTTTATCTTTCCCGGCCAGGGCAGTCAGGCCGTCGGCATGGGCGCCGAACTGGCGCAAGCCTTCGCCAGCGCCCGCGAAGTGTTCCAGGAAGTCGACGACGCGCTGTCGCAAAAGCTCTCTCTGCTGATGCGCGAAGGTCCGGATACGGATCTGACCCTGACCGAGAACGCCCAGCCCGCCCTGATGGCTGTCAGCATGGCGGTCATGCGCACCCTGGAAAAGGAAATGGGCGTGCCAGTTGAAAAGGCCGCCTTCGTCGCCGGCCATTCACTGGGCGAATATGCGGCGTTGGCCGCCGCCGGCGCGATCAGCCTGTCCGACACCGCCCGCCTGCTGAAGCTGCGCGGCCAGGCCATGCAGCGCGCCGTGCCGGTGGGACAGGGCGCGATGGCCTCGCTGATCGGCCCCAAGACCGACGTCGCCCTGGCCGAGGCCGCCGCGGCCGCCGGCGCAGAGGTCGGCGTCTGCGTCGTGGCCAACGACAACAACAACGGCAACGTGGTCGTCTCCGGCGACCGGGCCGGCGTCGACCGCGCGATCGAAAAGGCCAAGGAACTCGGGGCCCGCGCCATTCCCCTGAATGTTTCGGCGCCCTTCCACTGCCCTCTGATGCAGCCCGCGGCCGACGAGATGGCCGCTGCCCTGGCCGGGACGACCATCCTGGCCCCGCGCGCGCCGCTCGTGGCCAATGTCACCGCCCGTCCGACACTGGATCCCGAGGCCATCCGCCGGATGCTGGTTGAGCAGGTCACCGGTCGCGTCCGCTGGCGCGAGAGCATGGAATGGCTGGCCGGCGAGGGCGGCGTGACCCGCTTCGCAGAGGCCGGCGCCGGCAAGGTCCTGTCCGGCATGGCCAAGCGCATCGCCCCGGACACCGAGGCCACGCCGCTGAACACGCCTGCTGACCTGGAAGCATTCGCGAAGTCGCTTTAGCCCCCTCCATCCGCTCATCCCGGCGAAGGCCGGGACCCAGGCTTTTTTCTGAATGCGCCGGGCGAATGCGGTTAGGAAACACAAACAAACCTGGGTCCCGGCCTTCGCCGGGATGAGCGGGAGAAAAGAATGTTCGACCTCACCGGCAAGACCGCCCTCGTCACGGGTGCAACAGGCGGCATCGGCGGGGCCATCGCCCGCGCCCTGCACGCCCAGGGCGCGCATGTGATTCTCTCCGGCACCCGCGAGGCGGCGCTTGAGAGCCTGTCCGCCGAACTCGGCGAGCGCACCAGCGCGGTGACGGCCAACCTCTCCGATTCGGCCAGCGTCGACGGTCTGATCGCCGCCGCCGAGGCCGCGTCGGGCAAGGACCTCGACATCCTGGTCGCCAACGCCGGCATCACCCGCGACGGCCTGATGCTGCGGATGAAGGACGAGGACTGGGAACAGGTCATCAAGGTGAACCTCGAATCCTATTTCCGCCTGAGCCGCGCCGCCCTGCGCGGGATGATGAAGCGCCGCTGGGGCCGGATCATCGGAATCACCTCGGTCGTCGGCGTCACCGGAAACCCGGGCCAGGCCAACTACGCGGCCTCAAAGGCCGGCATGATCGGCTTTTCCAAGGCTCTGGCCCAGGAAGTGGCCAGTCGTAACGTGACGGTGAACACCGTGGCGCCGGGCTTCATCGCCAGCCCGATGACGGACGAGCTCAATGAGGCGCAACGCGAGGCCATCCTTGGGAAAATCCCCACCGGCCGACTCGGGTCGGGCGACGATGTGGCGGCCGCCTGCGTCTATCTGGCCAGCCAGGAAGGCGCCTATGTCACCGGTCAGACCTTGCACGTGAACGGCGGCATGGCGATGATCTGACGACCGCCATGGTTCGTCGGCTGGCCGCTGGCCTCACCGAATGGAACATGGTAGCGAAGCCCCCGATTTCCCGTGACCGCTTCGGCGGCGGGACCACTAAAGACCTAAAGAGGACCAGAACGAATGTCCGACATTCTCGAGCGTGTGCGTAAGATCGTCATCGAGCATCTCGACGCCGATCCCGAGAAGGTCACCGAGAAGGCGAGCTTCATCGATGACCTGGGCGCCGACAGCCTCGACAACGTCGAGCTGGTGATGGCTTTCGAGGAAGAATTCGACATCGAAATTCCCGACGACGCCGCTGAGCACATCCAGACGGTCGGCGACGCCGTGAAGTTCATCTCGGAAAAAGTTGGCGGTTGATCCGCAGACCCTTTTCCGGTCGATTCACCGCCGCGCGGTGTCGGGTCCGCCCGACGCGCGCGGCGGCTTCGTTTTGAGCTGACCCCCCACTGGCGGGGTAAGGAGTTGATCCCATGCGGCGTGTCGTCGTCACTGGCCTTGGCCTCCTGACCCCCCTGGGGAACGGCGTAGAGGTTTCCTGGAAAGCCATCCTTGCCGGCAAGTCCGGCGCGGGGCGGATCACCACCTTCGATCCCGCCGACTTCGGCTGCCAGATCGCCTTCGAGGTGCCACGCGTCGATGGGCGCGGCGGCGGCGGACCCGACATCGAGGGTTCCTTCAATCCCGACGACACCATGGCCCCCAAGGACCAGCGCAAGGTCGACGACTTCATCCTCTACGCCATGGCTGCGGCGGACGAGGCGGTGAAGGACGCGGGTCTGGATGACACCGACGAAGAGACGAAGCTGCGCACCGGAGTGATTATCGGCTCCGGCATCGGCGGCCTGGCGCGGATCGCCGAGACCTCGCTGGAGCTGCGCGACAAGGGCCCCCGCCGGATCAGCCCGTTCTTCATTCCTTCCGCCCTGATCAATCTGGCGTCGGGCCAGGTGTCGATCCGCTACGGCTTCAAGGGCCCGAACCACTCGGTGGTCACCGCCTGCGCCACGGGCGCGCACGCGATCGGCGACGCGGCCCGGATGATCAAGTACGGCGATGCCGACATCATGGTCGCCGGCGGCGCCGAAGCGGCCATCTGCCCGATCGGCATCGCCGGCTTCATCGCCTGCCGCGCCATGGCGACCGACTTCAACGACCGCCCCGAGGCGGCCTCGCGTCCCTATGACAAGGATCGCGGCGGCTTCGTCATGGGCGAGGGCGCCGGCATCCTCGTGCTCGAAGAGTACGAGCACGCCAAGGCCCGCGGCGCGAAGATCTATGCGGAAGTGGCCGGCTACGGCCTGTCGGGCGACGCCTACCACATAACCGCCCCTTCCGAGGACGGCGAGGGCGGCTTGCGCGCCATGACGGCGGCGCTGAAGGACTCCGGCCTGGCCGCCAGCGACATCGACTACGTCAATGCCCACGGCACCTCGACCATGGCCGACGGTCTGGAACTCGGCGCGGTGACCCGGCTGCTCGGCGATCATGCGAAGAACGTGGCCATGTCCTCGACCAAGTCGATGACCGGGCACCTGCTCGGCGCGGCCGGGGCGGTGGAAGGGATCTTCTCGATCCTGGCCCTGCGCGACCAGGTCGCGCCGCCGACGATCAACCTCGACAACCCCGAGTTCGACACGCCCATCGACCTTGTCCCGCACAAGGCGAAACCGATGGTCATCAACGCCGCGATGTCCAACAGCTTCGGCTTCGGCGGCACCAACGCCTGTGTGATCTTCAAGAAGGCGACGTGAGCCGCAACGCCCCCAGACCCGCCGGCCTGAGCCTGATGCGCCGCCTCGCCATCGTGGCCACGAGCGCGTTCGCCACCCTGTCGCTGGCGCTGGTCGTCGTCGCCATCTGGGCCATCTGGAGCTATCGCGGTCCCGGCCCGGCGACGACGGACGGCCAGCCGGCCGTGGTCATGCTGCGCAAGGGCGCCGGGCTCAACGAGATCGCCGCATCGCTCGAGCGGGCAAAAGTGGTCAGGTCGAGCGCCATCTTCATCGCCGCGGCCCAGGTCACGGGCGCCGCCCGCAGTCTGAAGGCCGGCGAATACGAGTTTGCCTCGCGAGCGCCGATGTCGCGCGTGCTCGGCGACATCCGGGCCGGCAAGATTGTCCGCCATCAGGTGACCATCCCCGAGGGCATCACCGTCGAGATGGCGCTGGAGATCCTCAACAAGGAAGACGGGCTGACGGGCGTGGCCCCCACGCCGCCAGAAGGCTCGATCCTGCCGGAAACCTACGACTACCAGCGCGGTGAAGACCGGGCGGCGGTGCTGCAGCGGATGATGGACGCCCGCGACAAGCTGCTGGCCACGCTGTGGGCGAAGCGCAAACCCGGCCTGCCGATCAGCACGCCGGAAGAGGCCGTGATCCTCGCCTCGATCGTCGAGAAGGAAACCGGCGTCGCCAGCGAACGGCCGCAGGTCGCCTCGGTGTTCGTCAACCGGCTGATGAGGGGGATGCGGCTGGAAAGCGATCCGACGATCATCTACGGCATCACCAAGGGCCGGCCGCTGGGCCGCCGCATCTTCCTGTCCGAGCTTAAGGCGCCGACGCCCTACAACACCTACGCCATTCAGGGCCTGCCGCCGACGCCGATCGCCAACCCGGGCCGGGCCTCGATCGCCGCCGTGCTCGACCCGCCTGTCACCAACTACATCTTCTTCGTCGCCGACGGCAGCGGCGGCCACGCCTTCGCCGAGACCTACGCGGAGCACCAGCGCAACGTCGAGAAGTGGCGCGCCTGGCGCGCCCGGACGGGCAAGTAGGTGGCGCTATCGGGCATGACCGGGTTCGCCCGCGTCGAGGGTTCCGAAGGGGCCTGGTCCTGGGCGGTGGAGGCCCGCTCCGTCAACGGCCGTAATCTCGAGGTCCGCTTCCGCTGCCCGCCCGGGTTCGATCTGCTGGAAAAGGGTGTGCGCGACGGCGCCCAGGCCCGCTTCCAGCGGGGTCAGGTCAATGTCGGGCTGCAGGCCAGGCGCGCCGAATCTACCGTGACCGTTTCGGTCAACGTCGAGCAGATGGACCGGTACCTCGCGCTGCTGGCTCCGCTGGTGAAGTCCGGTCGGGCCCAGCCTCCGACGGCGGACGGCCTGCTGGCACTGCGCGGCGTTCTGGAGGCCGTCGACACCGAGGATGACCCCGATGTCCGCGCGGCGGTCGAACAGGCCATGGCGACCAGCCTGCTGGCGGCGCTGGACGCCCTGAAGGCCTCGCGCCTGTCGGAAGGCGTAGCCCTGGCGCCAGTGCTCGGCGGCCAGATGGACCGGATCGCCGACCTGGTGGCTGCTGCCGAGGCCGAGGCGGCCGGTCAGCCGGCCGTCATCCGGGATCGCTTCGCCCGTCGGCTGAAGGAGCTGGCCGGCGAGGCCGCGTCGGAAGAGCGGATCATCCAGGAAGCCGCCGCCCAGGCAGTCAAGGCTGACGTCCGCGAGGAGCTCGACCGCCTCGCCGCCCACGTCGCGTCCGCACGAGGCCTGCTGGTCGCGGACGCCGCCGCCGGCCGGCGCCTCGACTTCCTGACCCAGGAATTCATGCGCGAGGCCAACACGCTCTGCTCCAAATCGGCGACGCCGGCCTTGACCGCCATCGGCCTCGACCTCAAAGCGGTGATCGAGCAGTTCCGCGAGCAGGTGCAGAATGTCGAGTGAAGAACCCCGCAAGACACGGGGTCTGATGCTGATGATCGTGGCGCCGTCGGGTGTCGGCAAAACCTCGCTGACCCGCCGCCTTGTGGCTGACCATTCGGACCTGCATCTGTCGATCTCGGCGACCACCCGCAAGCCGCGTCCCGGTGAACACGAGGGCCGCGACTACCACTTCGTCGACCGGCCGGAGTTCGACCGGATGATCGAGGCCGATGATTTCCTCGAATGGGCGGAGGTCTACGGCAACCGCTACGGAAGCCCGCGCGCGCCGATCATGGATGCTCTGGCCCGCGGCGAGAGCACCCTGTTCGACATCGACTATCAAGGTGCGATGAAGATCCACGCCCAGGCCCCCGATGACTCGGTGCTGGTCTACATCCTGCCGCCGTCGCTGGCCGAGATGAGCCGCCGCCTGCTGGCGCGATCGCAGGACAGCCAGGAGGTCATCCGTGAACGGATTTCCCGCGCCAAGGACGAGCTGATCCAGTGGGAAACGTTCGACTATGTCGTGCTCAACGAGGACTTCGACCGCGCCTACGCCGACCTGGCCCACATCTACCACGCCGAACGCCGCAAGGCCGTCCGCAACCTGTGGATCGCGCCGTTCGTCGACGAGCTGCTGACCGAAGAGCTGCCCGAGCTCTAGGCGCACGTCCCGCTACAGCGCCCGCGCCAGCGCCAGAAACCCCTCCACCGGCACGGTCTCGGCCCGCACGTTCGGATCAATCCCCGCCTTCACGCAGAGAGCTTCGCCGCCGAGCACCTTGAGGCTCGACCGCAGCATCTTGCGGCGCTGGCCGAAGGCGGCGGCGGTGACCTTCTCCAGCGCCGCGATCTCTTCAGTCGAGGGATGCACCGTCAGCGGGTCCAGCCGTACGACGGCGGAGGCCACCTTCGGCGGCGGAGTGAAGGCGCGGGCGGGGAGGTCCATGACCACCTTGGCGTGGCACAGCGCCTGGCAGATCACGCCGAGCCGCCCGTAGGCGTCGTCGTTCACCGGGGCCGCGATGCGGTCGGCGACCTCCTTCTGGAACATCAGGGTCATGGAGACCGGCCGCCAGGGTCCGGTCAGCCACTTGATCAGCAGTGGCGTGCCCACGTTGTAGGGCAGGTTGGAGACCACATGCCCGGGCCCGGCGGCGAGCACGGCCTCGTCGACCTTCAGGGCGTCGGCCTCGACCAGGGTCAGCCGTCCTTCGGCTGCGTCCGCCAGTTCGGTCAGCAGCGGCAGGAACCGGGCGTCCTTCTCGACGGCGATCACCCGGGCGCCGGCTTCGAGCAGGGCGCGGGTCAGACCGCCGGGGCCGGGGCCGACCTCGATGACCGTCTCGCCGTCCAGCGGTCCGGCCAGGCGGGCGATCTTGCGGGTGATGTTCAGGTCGAGCAGGAAGTGCTGGCCGAAGCTCTTGTCCGCCAGCAGGCCGTGGTTGCTGAGGCTGTCGCGCAGGGGGGGGAGGTCGGCGAGATCGATCATTGTACCCCCTGTCCGTCATCGTCGGACTTGTTCCGACGACCCATGGACACCGTGGATGACGTCATGGACTTCGTCGCGCCGCGGCGCCCACGTCGAGGACACATCACGCTTGGGTCGTCGGAACAAGTCCGACAATGACGGTTTGAGAGGGCGATCGCCCGACGTCAGCCTTCCCGCCGCTCCGCGATCTGCGCCGCCAGCCGAATGGCTGCGATCATGCTGTCGGCCCGGGCGAGGCCCCGCCCGGCGATGTCGAACCCGGTGCCGTGATCCGGCGAGGTCCGCACGATCGGCAGGCCGAGGGTGACGTTCACCCCACCCCAGAAGTCGAGCATCTTCACCGGGATCAGCGCCTGGTCGTGGTACATGCAAAGGGCGGCGTCGTAGCCGGCGCGCGCCTCTGCGTGGAACAGGCTGTCGGCGGGCAGGGGGCCGCGCACGTCGACGCCGAGGTCCTTCAGCGCCCGCGCGGCGGGCTGCAGGATATCGATCTCCTCGCGGCCGATCTGGCCCGATTCGCCCGCATGGGGGTTCAGGCCGCACAGCACCAGACGCGGCGCGGCAATGCCGAAGTCCTTCCGCAGCGCGCCGGCGGTCACCAGGCCCGCGTTGACGATGCCCTCGACGCTCAGCAGGCCGGGGACGGCGGACAGCGGCGCGTGAATGGTCACCAGCGCCACCCGCAGGTCTGCGGCGACCAGCATCATAACCGGTCCCTTGGGGCCGTCGTGCTGGCTTGCGGCGGTCAGGTCGGCGAGAAACTCGGTGTGGCCGGGAAAGCGAAACCCGGCGGCATAGAGCGGAGCCTTGGCGATCGGCGCGGTCACGAGGCCACTGACCGCGCCTGACAGGGCGAGTCCCGCCCCGGTCTCGATCCAGCGGATCACCGCCGGGCCATTGGCCGGGTTGGGCTGTCCCGCCACGACCGGCGTCGACAGGGGCAGGTCGAGGACCGGAATGGCCTCGGCGAAGACCTTCAGCGCTTCCTCAGGCCCGGCCACAGTCCGCACCGGAGCCGGCGCTCCGGGCGTCGAGGCGAGCGCCTGGGCGTCGCCAACAACCATGAAGGCCGGTCCGTGCTCCCGCAGGGCGCGCCACGCCTTGACCGTGATTTCCGGACCGATCCCGGCGGGATCGCCCAGGCTCAGGGCCAGAGGCGCCGTCGTCACCGCGTCTCGATGGTCGCGCTGGTGCGCAGGTCGCGCAGGATGCGTTTGGAGATATTCGCCAGCTGCACGCTCATCAGCCGCGACTCGACCTGTTCAGGGGTCGGCAGCTGGGCGCCACTGGCCCGGCGGCCGCAGACCATGACCAGATGCAGGCCCAGCGGCGTACGGATCGGCTGCGACAGCTGGCCGTCCGGCGTGGTGTTGACCGCCTGCTGGAAGCCTTCGGCCAGACCCGTGAGTTCAGCTTCGCCCAGGTCGCCCGCCAGAACGGACGGATCGGTCCCGGCCTTGGCTTCGAGGTCAGCGCAGCCGGTCACCTGCGTGCGCAGGCCCTCAAGCGTGGCGGTGGCGGCTTGCACCTGCTCGGCCGAAGCGTCCTCGGGCAACGGCACGGCGATCTGCTTCAGCGTCACCATGGTCACGCTGGAGCCGGCGCGCTTGTCGCGCAGATAGATGATGTAGACGCCGTCGCGCGTGGCGATGGGCGGGGACAGCTGGCCGGGCCGCATCTGGTCGAGCACGGTGTCGACCTCGATCGGCATCTCGCCGGCGCCGATCCAGCCGGCGTCGCCGCCATTGGCGGCGCTGGGCGAGGAAGAGAACTGGCGGGCGACTGCGGGGAACGGAGCACCCTGCTGCATCTGGTCGATCAGCGACTGCGCGCCCTGGAACGCGACCTGCATGCCACCGACGCGACCCGCTTCAATATAGACTTCGCTGATCTGGTATTGCGGCTTGCTGGCCTGGGCGGCCAGACGGTCGAGCGTCGCCTTGATCTGGTCGCGACCGATCCGCAGGCGACCCCGGAAGCGGCCGCTGATGTAGCCCTGCCAGCTGATCTCGGCGCGAAGCTGCGCGCGAAGGGTCTCGGGGCCGATGCCGGCGGCGCGAAGCTGGGCCATCAGCTGTTCGGCGGTCATGTTGTTGGCGCCGCGCGCCATGTCCGCGACCGCCTCGTCGACATCGGCGTCCGAGGCGACGATCTCGATCTTGTTCTCGCGCTCGACGCGGCGAAGCTCCTGGATTTCCAGCCGCTCCTCGATCAGCCCGCGCAGGGCTTCGCGTTGCAGCTGCGGGAGGTTTTCCTGCGTCGGCTGGATGCCGGCGGTCAGCACCAGAAGACGCATGCGCTGGACCAGGTCGTAGGTCGAGACGATGTCATCATTGACGATGGCGGCGACGCTCTCGGACACCGTCGGAAGGGGTGCGGCCGGTACGGTGGGCGCCGCAGGCGCAAGCGTATCCTGTCCGTAGGCCACGGGAGCGAGGCAAAGGCTGAGGACGGCGGCCGCCGCCATAGCCAGGCCCGTCATGCTGCTCGCCGACTTCATCAATCTGGTGGTTCCCTTGAGTGTCTGGCCCGCCTTGGACGCAAGGGCCTGGCCGAATTTCATTGCCTGTAGCCTTTATCGCCCAATGTGGCGAGCGTTAGGCGCAGGATCACCGAGTCCGACGGACCCAGGGTGCGGTTGTAGGTTTCCTCGTGCACCCAGACGACCGCCAGATCGATGCAGTCGTCACGGTAGAGGGCGCCGAACTCCTGCCGGCGCCAGACGTCGCTCTCGACGTCGCGCACGCCGGCAAAGGTCACGCCCCAGTTGCCGGCGATCATGATCTCGCCTGCGAAATCGATGTCCTCGCGCTGGACGCCGGTGATGTCCTGGTTGTCTCGCAGATAGCGAACGAAGCCGGTGGCGCGATCCAGGTTGACGTTTACGCCGACTTCCATCCGCCGAACGTCCCAGCTGCTGGCGTCGAACCGGGCGCGGGTGAAGAAGCTCAGGCCATCGACAGGCGCGCCTTCAGCGGCCACGATCCAGTCGGACGCCTTCGGCAGCAGGCCGCTGCGCGTCGGGAACTGCGGGTCAGGCTCGCCGCGGAAACTTCGACCGAGCATCAGGCTCAGGTTTCGGCCATCGTCATAGAGCAGCGTTGCCCGCGCCCCGACATTGACCCGCTGGCCGCCCTCATAGAGGTCGAAGCCCGGAAACTTGTTGGCCCGCAGCAGATTGGTCTCGTCGAACTCCAGCACCGAGCTGTCTTCGTTGGCGATCAGCGGGTCGGAGTCGCTGTCCGGCGACAGGGCTACCTGAAGCAGCGGCTCCAGGACGATCGTGCGGTCGCCGTCGCGGCGATAGAGCGGATAGCTGACGTCGACCCCGACGACGCCCACCGCGCGGCTGATGCTGGCATCCTGGCCCAGGTTTGGCGGGGGCAGGTCACTGATGTTGAACAGATCGGCCCGCGCCTCGGCGAACGGCGAAAGCCGCAGACCGCTCGGCAGCGTGAAGGTCGTGCGCCAGTCGACGCCGGCTGACGCGCGGGCGCTGTCCGCCCCCGGCTGCGTCGCGACGAACTGCGATTGCTCACGGGTCAGGCCGACGGCGCGTCCGCGGACCCGCAGGCGCCCGCCGAAGACCGGCCCTTCGGGTTCCCAGTAGCCTTCGACCAGAGGCGCCACGGTCGGGAAGGTTCGATCGTTGTCGGCCGGGCGCAGGCCCTGGATACTGACCGCAGCGATGCTGAAGTAGGAACGCTCGTCCTGCCGCACGGCGTAGACCTGCGAGGTCAGGCGCTTGTCCTCGGGGGGGATCAGACCACGCTGCGCATAGATGTCGCTGATGTCGTACTTGTCGAAGACCAGGTCCTCCGACGCCCGTTCTGCGGCAAATCCCCAGCGCCAGTGCTCGGACAGGTCGAACGCCCCGTCAGCGAGGATATAGCTCCGCGAGGTGCGCGCGCCGATCCGGTCGCCGTCGCCGTCGAGGTCGTTCTCGTAGGTATAGCCGAACCGGGCGTTGATCTGGCCGGACTGGAACCGGCGCCGCCACTGGAAGTTCAGGAACGGGTTCACGTTGGTGTTCAGCTGCGGGCTGATCACCAGATCCTCCGACGGTGAGATGATCCAGGCGTAGGGTTGCTCGTAGGACAGGCCACGGCGGTTCGAGGCGACGATCTCTGGCGGCAGCAGGCCGGACTTGCGCTCGGCGCTGGGGTCGGGGTGCCAGAACACCGGCGCATAGAACACCGGCACGCCGAACATCTCGATGACGGCGTTGCGGTAGTAGATGATCTGCTTGTCGCGATCCTGGACCACCTTGTCGGCGCGGATGGACCAGGTCGGCGGCCGGGTCGGCTCGTCGGCGCAGATCTCGCAGGGCGTATAGATCGCCTTGTCCAGTTCGTTGACCGCGTCGCTGCGGCGAACGGCCGTGGCTGCGGCGATCTTCACATTGTTGGCCAGCCGCGCCGAGAAGCCCTGGACGACGCCCGACCGGAGCTCCTCGTCCAGGATCATGACGTCCGCGAACGTCACCGCGCCGGAAGGATCGATAACCACGACCTTGTCACGGGCGGTGATCACGCCGGTGTTCAGGTCGTAGACCAGGTTGCCCGCACGCAGGGTCCGGCCGCGATACCGCACCTCGACCTCGCCGGTGGCGGTGACCGTGCGGGCGGCGTCGTCCTGCACGAGCAGGTCAGACTCCAGATAGAAGCCCTGGTCGCCCAGGCCTTCGTCCTCGGCCATGGCAGAGCCGGGGGGCGTCCGGATCGGTTCCTGCGCCATCGCCGGCGCGGCGAAGGCCAGGGCCAGCAGCGCGCCGCCGGCAAACAGGCCGGCGCGTCCGGCATGGCGTCGGGCAAGGCTCATTCAGCGCTCTTTCTCACGGCGGTTCGACCGCGAACGATTCCCCCGTCTTCCGTATAGCAAAGCAGGGTCAGGCCCGATAACAGCGCGAGCAGCGGAGGCGCCCAGGCGGCTGCAAAGGCCGGCAGGATCTCGGCCTTGCCCAGCGCGCCGCAGAACTGGTTGAAAAAGAAGAAGATAAACCCGAGCGCCACGCCGGACGCGGCCAGCGCCGCCAGTCCGCCCAGCCGCATCAGCCGCAACGAGAACGCCGCCGCCAGCACCGAGAGGGCTGCATAGAGCAACGGCGTGGCCAGCAACTGGTGCAGCCGCAGCCGGTAGGGCAGGGCCGAGAAACCCGCGGCCTCCGACCCGCGAATGGTCGCCGGCAACCGCCAGAAGGCGATCGCTTCGGGCGTGGTGAACCGTTCGATCGCCGCCTGCTCGTCGAGGGTCGAGGGGATCGACAGCGTCTCGGACCGCACCGATCCCGCGCCGGGCGCGGCCTCGCGCACGCCACTCAGACGCCAGTAGCCGGGCATCAGACGCGCCTCCTCCGCCTCAAGACGGCGCGAGAACTCCAGTCCGCCCTTGGGCGTCACCCGGTAGATGAACATCGAGACGTCTTTCAGCCGCACCGCGCCGTTGACCTGGTCATGCGCGCTGGCCCGGATGACCACCTGGGAGGTGCTGTCGCCCTGGCGGAGCCAGGTATCCTTGGCGGCAGAGGTCTGGAACTCCGACGCGATGGCCGTGCGCGACCGCTCGAACGATGCGCCCAGCATCGCCGCCACCGGATTCAGTGCCGCGACCGTCACGGCCCCGACCACGAAGGCCGCCGTTGCCGCCGGCAGGATGAATCGCCAGGCCGAGACCCCTGCCGCCCGCATCGCGATCAGTTCGCTGCGCCGGTTCAGCCCGACGAAGGCCGCCAAAGTCCCGAACAGAAAAACGAAGGGCAGAAGGGTCAGGATGGTCGATGGCGCCTTCAGGATCGTCAGCCAAAGCAGGCGAGGGAAACCCGCGTCGCCACGACCGCCGACCGTCCGGGAGATCTCGACGAAGTCAATCAGCACGATCACCGCGCCGATCACGGCCAGTGCGCCGGCAACGCCGGCAAGCGTGCGGGACAGCACATAGCGCTCAAGGCGGCCGATGCCCGGGCTCATGTGGCTGGGCTCCGTGGGCTTGCGCCGACAAGGGGAAGCCACTCGCGCCAGCCCGACCGGCGTTCGACGCTGCGGAACAGCTGTCCGAACGCCCATGCTGCGGCGCAGACAGGGATCAGGTACTGCATCAGGTTCAGCCAGGGCGTGTCTTCACTGGCCGACTGCACGGTGAAGCCGATGATGCGTACAACGGCCGCCGCCGCTCCAGCCACCGCGATGCGGCGCCCATAGCCCAGTCTGCTGAAACTGGATCCCAGCACCGCGGCGCAGGCCATGGCCATGAAAGCGATGCTGTAGAGCGGCGAGGCCAGCCTCGCGTGTCCCTCGGCCAGCAGCTTGTACTGGTTGCTTCGCTCGTAGGATCGCGACAGGTCGGGGAACAGCAGTTCGTGCAGATAGCGGTCCGACGCCTCGTAGGTGACGCCGCTGCGGGTGTTCAGAAACGGTGTCAGATCGAGCGCGTACTCCTCGAACGAGAGGTAGTTCAGCACGCCGGTGCTGGAGAACTCCTGGTTGGAGCCGTTGCGCATGACCAGCACCGGCTGGCCTTCCCGATAGGTGATCCGGCCTTCCCGCGCGGTGTAGGTCGTCGCCCCGCCCTTTTCGGTCCGGTGATGGATGAAGAGGTTCTTGATCAGCCCGTCGCTCTCGACCGTCTGGCCGTAGACCGTCAGGCGGGGAGCGGGCTCGGTGAACTCGCCCTCGCGGACCAGGGTGGCGGCCAGATCGGTCTTCGCCGCGTAGAAGATGTCCCGCATGGCCCGATAGGCCGCCGGCTGGACCCACAGATTGATCGACAGGCCGACCAGCGTCGCCATCACCGCCAGACGCATGCCCGGCGACACGACTCGCCATCGGCTCATGCCGGACGCGTAGCAGACCACCAGTTCGTGTTCGGCATGCAGCCGGTTCAGGCCCACCAGCGCCGCGACAAACACGGCAATCGGCAGAATCAGGTTCAGGAGCTGAGGCATCGCCAGGACGATGACCTTCAGGAACACCCAGGCCGTCTGTCGCTGCTCGATGATGATGTCCAGCTGGCCGAGGCTCTGGCTGAGCAGGCCCACAGCACCCAGCGCCGCCGCTGCAAGCAGCGTCGGCGTCAAGAGTTGGCGGAACAGATAGCGCTCGATCAGACGCATTGCGGGAAAGGCTGAACCCGTTTGGAGTCGGGGAAAACCCCCAAGTTGGGGTCGCCCGTTCTATACGCCCGCACAAGGTGGTTACAACCGCCCAGACGGTCCCGCACGCTTTCCTATGCTCGCGCGTTGGACTATGCCCGCCGGACAGGTTTCAGGAGTGATCCATGCGCATCGAATTTGTCGCCTCCGACAGGACCACGGCCCCCAGGGGCGGCGCGGTCGCCGTGATGGCCTTTGAGGGGGGGCAACTCTCCGGGGCGGCCGGGGATCTGGACCAGGCCACAGGCGGCGCGGTGACCCGCGCCATCGCCGCCTCCAGCCGCTTCGCCGCCAAGCCCGGTCAGACCGTTGAGCTGGTCGCGCCGGCCGGGGTCGACGTCCAGCGCCTGATCATCGTAGGCGCGGGCCCGCAGGACAGCTGGAATGGCGAGGCCGCCGAGACCTTCGCGGCCCAGGCCTATGCCGCCGTGAAGACGTCGGGGGTTGAGACCCTGAGCATTCTTCTGCCGGGTGTTGATGCTGAACAGGCGGCCCGCGCGGCGCTTGGCGTCGTTCTGGCCGCCTATCGCTTTGACAAGTATCGCACGACCGAGAAGGCCGAGAAGAAGCCCTCGGTCGAGACCGTCACGGTCGCCGTCGACGACATTGCTGCGGCGCAAGCCGCCTATGCGCCGCTCAAGGCGCTGGGCGAGGCGGTCTACTTTTCCCGTGACCTCGTCTCCGAACCGCCGAACGTCCTCTATCCGGTCGAGTACGCCCGCCGGGTGAAGGAACTCGAGTCGCTCGGCCTCGAGGTCGAGATCCTCGGCGAGG
>CAIOHT010000021.1 GCA_903858185.1 uncultured Caulobacterales bacterium | reverse complement strand
CAGGCCGCGGCGACGAGCACCGCGCCGGCCGCGCAGCGCCCGGCGGCGTCGCGCGGCGCCGGCAGCGGCTCACAGTCGAGCGGTGCAATCGAGCCGCCCGAGTAGAAGGCCGCGAGCGCCGCCAGCCGCGCCGCGCCGGTCTCGGCCGAGGTCTCCGCAGCCGCCTGGGCCGCCCGGCGGCGGGGCTCGGTCGGATCCTGGACCCACAGCAGGGCCGCCTTCAGCGCCTCGGCCGAACCCGGATCGATCGTGTCATCGTCGGTCAGGTCACGCACCGCGCGCGCCGCCCAGGCCACCGCTTCCCAGCGGGGCAGGGCCAGCGCGAGGAACTCGGCGGCGTCGTCGTCGCGATCAGCCGTGCGCAACTGCTCGAAGAACGCATGCGGCGGAAGGGTCGCGGCCGGACCATCCGCCTCCGGCCAGCCGAGAAGACGCAGGACCTGCCCCGCCTCTGTCCATTTCACGCGGATCCAGTCGCTCATCGTCCGGCCATCAGTTGATCATCACGATGGCGCCGTTGAGCGTCAGCGAGAGGCCGCCCTTGACCTCGGTCGTCAGGCCGCCCTTGGCCGAGAGCGTGGTCTTGGCGTCGATGGCGATCGTCAGGCCGGTCATGGTGATGCCTTGCGGCGTCAGCTTGATCGACGTCTTGGCAACCTTCAGTTCGATTGACTGGGCCGCCTCGATGGTCGCCTTCCCGGATGAGACCTTGAGGCTGTAGTCGCCGCTCTGGATCGTCTCCTTGTCGTCGCCCTTGATCGTCGTCTTGCGTGAGCCCCTGGTGATCTCGCGCTTTTCGTCGCCCTCCTCGATGACGAGGGCGACGTTCTTCTTCACGGCTGTGCTGCGGTTGCGGCCGATCCGGCCGACCTGGTCGCGACCGACCTTCTCGTTGTCGTCGAAGCGGACCCAGGCCTTGCGGTCGCGCTGGGCGTGCAGGAACACCTCTTCCTTGCCGCCGGCGTCCTCGAAGCGAAGCTCGTTGAAGCCCGGGTCGCCCGCGCCCGGCGGCTCTTCGGCCTCCGGATAGGACCCGGCCTTGCCGACGGTGCGCGACTTGATCGTCGAGACCGTCTTGCGCTGCGGCAGGGGATAGGGCGGCGTCTTGTCGGCATTGTAGACCCGGCCGGTGATGATCGGGCGGTCCGGATCGCCGTCAAGGAAGTCGACGATCACCTCCTGGCCGATACGCGGCAGCATGACCGCGCCGAACCCGCCGTCGGCCCAGCCCTGTGAAACGCGCACCCAGCAGGAACTGTCGTCCTTCCAGCCGCCTTCGCGATCCCAGAAGAACTGGACCTTCACGCGGCCGTGCTTGTCGACATGGATGGTGTCGTCGGTCGGTCCCGGACTGACCAGGGGGCCCACCACGCGGGCGGTCTGCGGCCCCTGGGTGCGCGGCCTGACGGCCAGCCGCTCGGGCCGCCAGCGCACGGAGAAGGGCACCGCCTCGAGCATCACGTCGATGTGGTAGTCGTCCGGCCCGTCCGAGCGATAGGACTCCGACGCGAACGAGTGGGTGGCGCCGACGATCAGGTAGTCGCCGTTCTGGTTGGCCTCGGGGTGGGCCGCGAGGGTCAGGCGGTCGCCGCTGTTCACGCCGAAGGCGTCGCCTTCGCCGACAAAGCGCCGGGAGGCGGCGCGGGCCGCCTGGAGCATGATGCTCGCGCGGCGCTTCGCCTGGGCGCCGGCCTTCCCGCTCTCGAAGACGCCACTCTCGTCGAGGGCGCCGATGTCGGCGGGATGGTCGTAGAGCTTCGCGGAGGCCCGACTGGGCGGCTCGGACGCTGCGACAGATTCGCGATTCGCATCGCGAGGCTTCAGGAAGTGATGCTCGCCGAGCATGACCTCCGTGGGGGCTGTCGCGATCCGCTCGGCCCAGCGCCAGATATTCACGCGCCGCCGGGAGCGGTTGGACCCTGGTGGCATGAAGTCAACGGTCGGCGTCTCGACCGACGGCTCGTGCGCCGCCGGACCGTCGCTGGCGACGAGGGTGTGGCGGTCGTCCTCGTGGCGGAAGAAGTAGTAGATGCCTTCCTCTTCCATCAGCCGGGAGACGAAATTGAAGTCGGTCTCGCGGTACTGGGTGCAGTACTCCCGCATCGGATACTGCCCGGTGATGCCGCTCAGGTCGAAGTCCGAACAGCCGGCGTCCTGGAACACCTCCTGCAGAATATCCTGGATCGTTTTATGCTGGAAAATCCGGACGTTGGAGCGCTCTCTCAACGTGTCCAGCCATGACCGGACCGTCAGCCGGTAACGCACCGTCGTCTGGCCGTCATCGAGCCGCTCGACCGCGAACAGCAGGCCATGAAAGCAGCGCGCGATCCCGGTCAGTCCGGTCGTCCTGATCACCACCGGCTGATAGAGGGCATCGAAGAAGTCGACCGGCGTCTCGGCCAGCACTTCAGCGGAGATGAGGAAGGGTTCGCCCAGTCGCGAGCGCATCGAGAACCGCTCGAGGACCACCTGATCCTGTCGCAGGCTCGTGCCAATCGTCGCCAGACGCCCGGTCTGGCTTCGTTCCGTCGCCATGAACGCGCCCCGTCACCGGCGACAAACTCGTGTGTCACCGCCACTCGCTATTAGTGTTGCCCGCCCCCCGCCCACTTGGCTATTGTTTTGTGGACCGACGTTCGGAGACCGGGAATGCGCCTTTCCTCGATTGCAGCACTGACGATCTTGCTCGGTTACGCGCCTCTCGCCGTAGCGGCCGATGAGCCGGCGCCGGAGTACAGCGCCGACCAGGTGGTCGCCGCGATCCTCAACGGCCCCAAGCCCTGCCCGGCGCCCAAGACCCAGGAAGAGTGCGACGCAGCCGCGAGCGCCAGCAAGAAGACCCGCCGCTGGGTCATGGCGACGGGAAATGACAACGACGGCGGCGTGGTGACGCCCCAGGCTTCCAAGCCGGCGCGCGTGGCCCGTCCCGCCAAGCCGGTTCGCCGGGTCGCCACGGCCTGCACGGCCAGGCCGGTCGATACCTCAGGCCTGTCGTTCGCCGACATGCGTTTGACCTTCGCCCTTGGCTCGGCCGAGCTGACGCCGCAGAGCCGCTCGAACCTCAAGCAGATCGCGGTCGCCCTCAAATCCAAGCTCGAGCCGCTGTCGTTCGAAGTGGCAGGCTACACCGACGTGACCGGAACCGCCGAGGTCAACCTGCCCCTCTCGGAAAAGCGGGCCAAGGCCGTGAAGGACTTCCTGGTCGCCCAGGGAGTCGCGGAAGCGCGACTGCAGACGCGTGGCTTCGGCTCGGAGCATCTGGCCCTGCCGGACGATCCCGAAAGCTGTGGCAACCGACGCGTCGAATTCATGCGTCTGAACTGATCGGGCGCCGATGGCCGGTCCTCCGATACACTTCGCGGTGCGACAACCACTCCAGGCGGGGGCTTGATGGCCATTGATGTCGCGGCGCTGTTGACGCCGCTGTCGGACGACGCGCCCTGCGGCGACGATCTCTGGGGCACGGCGCCGTTTGAAGCGCTGCGCGAGGCGTTCAACCAGGCGGACGACGAACTGGTCGATCCCGGCAGCGTCGACCTCGACTGGCGCGGCCTGGCGCGAGACGCCGAGGCGCTGGCCACCGGAGCGAGAGACATCCGCGCCGCAGGCTATGTTGCCCGGTCGGCCGCCCGCGCGGGCTCCCTTGCCGGCGCGGCTGACGGCGTCGAGCTGCTGGCGGGCCTGCTGGAAACCTTCTGGGCAGGCGTGCACCCGGTCCCGGAGACCGATGACCCGGACGACCTTCTGGAGCGCGTCAGCGCCATCCGCGCGCTCGATGCCCGCAGTTCCTTCATCACGCCCCTCCGCGAGGCGACGATTCTCGACAGCCGACGCTACGGTTCCTTCTCCGGCGCGGACCTGATCAGCTTCCGCAAGCCCGCCACCGAGGACTTCGACCCTGCCGATGGTCGTCAGGCGTTCCTGGAAGCGTTGTCCGAAGACCCGGCCGCGCCGACGGCTGCGATAGCGTCACTCGACCGGATCACGGCGGCTTTCGCCAGGATTTCGAAGGCCTTTCGCGACAACGCGCCGGACGGTCCCGGGCCGAGCTTCTCGGCGAGTTCCGAAGCCATCGCGGCGCTGAGGGGCATCCTGGCCGGCTTCGCCGTCGAGCCGCCGGCCGAGGCGGCGCCCGCGGGCGGCGACGCGGTCGTGTCGACCGGAGCGCCCGTCGGGGCGGCTTCCGGAGGTGGCGGCAAGTCCGTCGGAGCGATCAACAGCCGCGACGACGTGATTCGGGCGCTGGACGCGATTTGCGACTACTACGACCGCTGCGAACCCTCGAGCCCAGTATCCACCGCGCTGCGCCGCGCCAAGGGCTGGGTGAAGATGGATTTCCTTTCCGTACTTGCGGAAATCAACCCGGACGCCGTGCGCGAGGTTCGCAAGGTCCTCTCCCCGCGCTCCGAACAGGAATGACTTGTAACGTTGGCGGTTGAGGGGTGGCCCAGTCCGGTCTAGGGTCGATATTGAAGTTCGGCGAACCGCGTCCGCGCGGGGGCTGACAGGGGGCTTTCAGATATGTCTTCAAAGAGCGGTCAGCGCTTCATCAAGGAAAACCGCGCACCTCGCGTGCACATCGAATACGAGGTCCAGACCAACAACGCCGTCCGCAAGGAATCCTTGCCGTTCGTGATGGGCGTGATGTCGGACCTGTCGGGCCAGTCCAAGGTCGAGCGCAAGCCGGTCAGCGCCCGTGACTTCCAGGAGTTCGACATGACGAACTTCGAACAGAAGATGCGCGGCATCGCTCCGCGGGCCGTCTTCCAGGTCCAGAACACCCTGACCGGCGAAGGCAAGCTGGGCGTCGACCTGACGTTCAACTCGATGGATGATTTCTCGCCGGGCGCGATCGCCCGCAATGTCGAACCCCTGGCCAAACTGCTGGAGGCTCGCGACCAGCTTCGCGACCTGCTCCAGTACATGGACGGCAAGGACGGCGCCCAGGATCTGCTCGACAAGGTCATGAAGGACCCCGAGCTGATGAAGGCGCTTGCGTCCAAGGCGACCCCCGACGAGCGGTCTGAAGGCTGATACGGCGTAACCCCTCTGATTGACTGAAGGCTCGAAGCATATGGCGCATCAGGTGGAGCAACAGGCAGCGGGCGCGGCCGAGGCGGTCGACGAGTTCGCTGCGCTACTCCAGAAGGAATTCAAGCCGACCAACGACACCGCGCGGGCGCGGATCGAACAGGCGGTCCAGACTCTGGCCCAGCAGGCTGTGTCGGACGCGAGGATCATCGGCGACGACATCTTCGCCACCGTGTCCTCGATGCGGGCCGAGATTGATCGCAAGCTGTCCGAACAGGTCAACGCGATCCTGCACAATCCGGAATTCCAGAAGCTCGAAGCAGCCTGGCGCGGCCTCAACTACCTGGTGATGAACACGCCGTCTGGCGCGGACCTGAAGGTCCGGGTCATGGATATCTCCAAGGAAGAGATCCGGCGTCAGGTGCGGCAATATCAGGACGCGGCCTGGGACCAGAGCCCGCTGTTCAAGAAGATCTACGAGGACGAGTTCGGCAAGCTGGGCGGCCATCCGTTCGGCGCCTTCGTCTGCGACTACCATTTCGACCATACGCCGCCGGACGTCGAGGTCATGCGCGGCCTGACGAAGATCGGCGCTGCGGCGCACGCTCCGTTTATCGCCGGCGCCGCGCCCTCGATCATGGGCATGGAGAACTGGTCCGAGATCAACAACGTCCGCGACATCGGCCAGAAGTTCGAGTCGACCGAGTACGCGAGCTGGCGCACCTTCCGCCAGAGCACGGACAGCCGTTATCTGGCCCTGGCCATGCCGCGAACCCTCGGCCGCAGCCCGTACGGGTCGGACAACCCCATCGACGAGTTCGTCTTCGAGGAAGAAACCGGCGGCGACCACGACAAGTATCTCTGGACGAACGCGGCCTACGCTCTGGGTGTCCGCGTCACTGACGCGTTCAAGTCCTACGGCTGGTGCACGCGCATCCGCGGCGTCGAAGGCGGCGGCACGGTCGAGAACCTGCCGATGGCCTATTTCCCGACCGACGACGGCACCATCGACGCCAAGTGCCCGACGGAAGTCGCGATCAGCGACCGTCGCGATGGCGAGCTGTCGAAGGCCGGCTTCATGGCGCTGATCCATCGCAAGAACACGGACCAGGCCAGCTTCATCGGCGCCCAGACGGTCCACTCGCCCGCGTCCTACACGGACGCCGAGGCGACGGCGAACGCCAACCTGTCGGCGCGGCTTCCCTACATCTTCGCCAGCTGCCGTTTTGCGCACTACCTCAAGTGCATCGTGCGCGACTGGGTCGGTTCGGCCCGCGAGGCGCCGCAGCTGCAGAAGGACCTGGAAAGCTGGATCAACATGTATGTTGATGGCCAGCCTGACGCTTCTTCCGAGGAGGAAAAGGCGCGCAAGCCGCTCAAGAAGGCGATGATCAGCATCACGCCCGACGAAGAAAACCCTGGCTACTATCGGGGTCAGTTCCAGTTCGTTCCGCACTACCAGCTGGAGGGCATGGACGTGTCGATCAGCATGGTCTCCAAACTCGGCGGCGGATCTCAGTAACAGCCTACTCGCGTAGTGGATCAGACGCGGGTGAAGCCCGCACACAGTGGAGATACCCATGGCCGATGTTGACGCCTTCCTTCAGCTTGACGGCATCAAGGGCGAGTCCCCTGACGACAAGTTCAAGGACGCCATCCAGGTTCTGAGCCTGCGGCTGGGCGCGGTGAACGAAGGCACCGGCCAATACGGCTCGGGCTCGGGCTTCGGCAAGGTCAAGTTTCAGGACATCGAGGTCATCAAGCGCGTCGACCTGTCGACGCCGGTGCTGCTGAAGTCCTGCGCGCGGGGCGATCATATCAAGAAGGGCACGCTGGTCGTCCGCAAGGCCGGCGGCGAGCAGCTCGTCTATTTCAAGATCGAGATGACCGACATCCTGATCACCTCGACGCATGTCTACAGCGAGCCGGGTTCGCCCCTGCTGTATGAAAGCGTCCGGCTGAACTTCAAGACGATCAAGGAAGAGTACACGCCGCAGTCGGGCAGCTCCGGCGGCGCCGGCGCCTCGGTGTCCTTCGGCTACGACATCGCCGCCGCCAAGACTCTCTAGTCCCGGACGAAGGGGCGGCAAACCATGGCGGGCGCGGACGAACTCCTGGCTGCAGGCGATCTGGAGGGTGTCCGCACCGCCCTGGTGGCGGCCGTAAAGGCCCGGCCGGACGATGCGGGCGCGCGGAACTTCCTGTTCCAGGTCCTCGCGCTGAACGGCGAGTGGGACAAGGCGACGACCCAGGTCAAATCCCTGGCGTCGCTGGACCCAGAAATGCAGATGAATGCGGTGGTGGTCAGCCAGCTTGTCGAGGCTGAACGTCACCGCGCCTCCGCCTTCGCGGGGCAGGGCGCCTTTCCTGTGCTGGCGTCGACAGGTCCCTGGACCGATCAGCTGGCCGAGGCCCTGGGCGCCTACGCCCGCGGGGACGCCGCGGCCGGCGATGCCGCGCGCGATGCGGCCTTCGACGCCGCTGAGGACACGCCCGGCGATTGCGACGGCGTGGCCTTCGACTGGATCGCCGATGCCGATCCCCGCTTTGGCCCCTCGTTCGAGGCCATCGTCGGCGGTCGATGGGGCATCGTTCCGTTCGCCGCGGTCACGAGCATCACCAGCGAGGGTCCCCAGGATCTGCGCGACCTGATCTGGCTGCCGGTCCAGATTGCCCTGCGCTCGGGCCAGTCGGCCGCGGGCTTTCTGCCGGCGCGCTATCCGGGCAGTGAGACTGCCGATGCCGACCTGCGGCTTGGCCGTCGCACCGACTGGCGCGCATCTCCCGCCGGGGAGACCGGCCTCGGCCAGAAGGTCTGGACCCTAGGCGGCGACAGCGATGTCGGGCTGCTTGATTTCCGCAACCTGACCTTCTCCTGACGGTGCGGCGGTGACCGGTTCGCGGTTCAACACCAGTCTGTTCGACAAGCTCACAGCCGGGGCCCAGTTCTCCAGCGCCAAGACGGCGGACGCCAATGCACGTGGCATCCTGGAGTCACTGCGCGAGTTCATCGCGCCGAACGCCGACCAGTTCGGCGAAGGCCCTCTACGGGACGCCATCCGGCGGGACGTCAGCTGGCTGCTCAACACGGCCAGCCTCGAGGCGGCGATCGATCTGAGCAACTACCCCCAGGTGGCGACGTCCGTTCTGAACTTCGGCGTTCCTGAACTGGCCGGGAAGGCGACCAACACCGCCTCCATCCAGAGCCGGGCCCGTCAGATTCACACGGCCCTGACGGTCTTCGAACCGCGACTGGACCGCGACACACTCCTCGTCGAGCCGCGCGAAGGGGTTCTGCGCGAGAACGCCGTCACCTATTCCATCGTGGCCGAGCTGAATTCGCCCCAGAAGGCTGCGCCGGTCCAGTTCCTGACCGATGTCGAGGCCGATACCGGCTCGGTCACGGTGAGGACCTGAGCCGATGGATCCCCGCCTGCTGCAGGCCTACAACGATGAACTGGTCTATCTGCGCGAAGCGGCGCGGGAGTTCGGCGACGAGCACGAGGTGGTCGCCGGGCGGCTCGGCCCCAAGTTCCCGGACGAGCCCGATCCCTATGTTGAACGCCTGCTGGAAGGCGTCGCCTTCCTCGCCGCACGGGTTCACCTCAAGCTCGACGACCAGTTTCCCGAATTCACCCAGCACCTGCTCCAGGCGGTGCAGCCCAACTACGTCGCCCCGACGCCGGCCATCGCCATCGCCGCATTCGAACCGGACCACGGCGATCCGGCGCTCGCGGCCGGCCTGACCCTTCCGCGTCAGGCGCGCATGAGTGCGCCGACGCCGGGGCACGACACGGCCTGTCAGTTCCGCAGCACCCAGGATGTGACGCTCTGGCCGTTGCGCGTCGCGGAGGCCGAGTACCTGCCGACACGCGCCATGGTCGCCGGTTACCAGGCCGGCGTGGACGCCCGGGCCGGGGTCCGGATCGTGTTCGAGGCGACCGGGGAGGCGGATCTCTCCAGCCTGACGATCGACAGCCTGCCGATCTATCTGTCAGGCTCCGAAGCTGTCCCCGGAGAGCTCTACCGGCACCTGCTGGGCGAGGTGGCGGCCGTCGTCGGCGGACCGGACGCCCAGCATCTGACGCGGCTGCCGAAGCCCGAGGCCTATGGCTTTGGCGACGACTGTGCGGTGCTGCCGCACGACGGTCGGTCGTTCCGCGGCTACCGGATCCTGTCGGAGTATTTCGCCTGCCCCGAACGGTTCCTGTTCGTCGACCTGAAGGGCCTTCGACAGGCCTTTGCCGGATGTGGCCGGCGCTGCGAGATTGTGGTGCTGTTTGCCCGCGAGGCGGCGGCGCTCCGGGGGCTGGTCAACGCCGACACCCTGCGGCTGTTCTGTTCGCCGGTGGTGAACCTGTTCGAGCTGCAACTGGCCAATACGCCCGTGGTCAGCACCCAGCACGAGCATGAGGTCCTCCCGGACCGCTCACGCCGGCTCGACTACGAAGTCTATCGTCTGCTCGACGTGAAGGCGCTGGATCGCAAGGGTCAGAGCCATCCGGTCGCGCCGCTGCACGCGGTCGGCAGCCAGCTCTACGACTGGCGGGACGCCGTCTACTACGTGACGCGCCTGCGGACCCGCCGCCTGTCGACCCGGGAGCAGCGCCGCCGCAAGCGGTCCGACTACGTCGGCAGCGAAACCTGGATCAGCCTCACCGCCCCCAACCAGACCGAGCGGCTGGCCAATATCACCGAGCTGTCGATGCGGGCGCTGGTGACCAACCGGGAACTGCCCGAGTTGCTGCGACTGGGTGGAAAGGGCGATCGGCTGACCCTGTCGGATGCGGCCGTAAAGTCGGCGGTGCTGGTGCGCCCGCCCTCGCGCCCCAGGCCGCCGAAGGGCCTGTCGGACGCGGCCTGGCGGGTGATTGCCCATCTGACCCCGAACTACTCGTCCTTCACCGAGGGCACGCCCGAGGAAGCCGCCAACCGGCTGCACAATCATCTGGTGCTTTACGGGCAGGACGACGACACCGCGATGAAGCGTCAGGTGGACGGCATACGCCGGGTCAGCTCCTCGCCGACGACCCGACGCCTCGGCGGCGCCGACCGGGCGGCCTTCGCCCGCGGCCTGAAGATGCGCATCACGCTGGATGACGCCGCCTTCGAAAATGGCCGGATGTACCTGTTTGCCTCGGTTCTGGAGCGGTTCCTGTCCGAGTTCGCCTCGATCAACACCTTCATCGAAACCACCTTTGACAGCCCCGAACTGGGAGATTTCGCGCATTGGGCGCCAAGACTGGGCCTGAGACCGACCATCTGACCTTCCTGCGCGAAGCGGCGTCCGAGGCGAGCCACTACGGCTTCTTCGCGCTGTTGCGGCAGGCGGAAACCCGTTCGCGCACCCTGCCGCGCATCGGGCGATCCCGCTTGCCGCATGAAGATGTCGCGACCCTTGCCCACGCCGCATCGATGGACTTCCCGGCCGCGACGCTCGAGTCGATCGAGGTCGAGGACGGCAAGCGGCCGAAGATCCGCAGCCGGTTCCTGGGGCTGACGGGGCCGATGGGCGCCCTGCCGCTGCATCTGACCGAGTACGCCGTCTACGAGCGTCGCTACGCCAAGGACCAGCCGTTCGGCGGCTTCCTCGATCTGCTGACCGGCCGGATGCTGCAGTTCTTCTACCGCGCATGGGCCGACAGCCAGCCTGCGGCGCAGGCTGATCGCCCGGAAGACGACCAGTTCGCCCGTTATGTCGCGGCGGTGACCTCGGCCGGGGACGGCGCGTCCGATGGGACTTCCGCCCTGACGCCGTCCATGCGGCTGCACGTCGCCGGCCTGTTCCTCAGCCGACGCAGCGCCGCGGCCCTGACGGACGGCCTGAGCGGCCTGCTGGGCCTGCCCGTGACGGTGCAGGAGTTCGTTGGCCGCTGGCGGTCGATCCTGCCTGAGGACCAGACCAGCCTGACCGCCGGGGGTGGTTATGCCGGCCTCGGCGCCGGCGCCTGCCTGGGACCGCGGGTGCGGATCGCCGACGACGCCTTCCGGGTCAGGGTGCGGACCACCGACATGGCGCAGTACGAAAGCCTGCTGCCCTCCGGCGCGCGTTTCGCGGTCGCCGCCGAGGCCCTGACGGCGCTCTCGCCGCCCCACCTGGAGTGGGAGCTGGAGCTGGAGATCGAAGAGGGGCAGGCCGCACCGGCCTGTCTGTCACGCGGTGCGCGACTGGGCTGGTCCAGCTGGATGGCGCCGCGCCAGGGTTCAAGTTATCGCGCCGACGCCCGCCTCAGGCGGGAATCCGCGGCGGTCGGGGTCAAGAGGGGGCTGAATTGAGTGTAAGCTACGCAACGCTGGTCGGTCGGCTGAACGCTACCGGGCAACAGGCCGTCAACGAGGCCATGGCCGGCGCCAAGAAGCGCGGCAACGCCTATGTCGAGTTTGCCCACCTGGTGGACGTGCTGGTGCGCATGCCAGACGGCGATGTCGCGGCCATCCTGGCGCGCTTCGCGGTGGATGAAGGCCGTCTCTCTGCGGACATCACCGCCTTCCTCGACAAGCTGCCGCGCGGCGCCAGCGCCCTGTCCGACGTATCGCCCGCGTTCGGTGAGGCCCTGGCCGAGGGCTGGAAGGCCACCTCGCTCGTGTTCCATGGCGACGCTGTGCGCACCGGCCACATCCTCTACGCCGCCCTGATCACCCCGGTGCTGAGCAACGCCCTGACGGCCATGTCGCGCGAGTTCGGCGCCATCGATCCGAACAGGCTGGTCGCCGAGTTCGACGCCATGACCGCCCGCTCGTCAGAGGCCGGCGCGGGCAGCGTGTCGGCGGGTGACCCGGCGTCGTCGGGCGAAAGTGCGCTGGCGAAGTTCTCCGTCGACCTGACGGCCCGCGCGCGCTCGGGCGCGATCGACAAGATCGTCGGCCGTGACGCCGAGATCCGTCAGGTGATCGATATCCTGCTGCGTCGTCGCCAGAACAACCCGATCCTCACCGGCGAGGCCGGGGTCGGCAAGACGGCGGTGGTCGAGGGGCTGGCAAGGCGGATCGTCGACGGCGACGTGCCGCCGGTGCTCAAGGACGTGGCGCTCTATTCGCTCGACATCGGCCTGCTGCAGGCCGGCGCGAGCGTGAAGGGCGAATTCGAGAAGCGCCTGCGTCAGGTGATCGACGAGGTCGAGGGCTCGCCCAGCCCGATCATCCTGTTCATCGATGAAGCCCACACCCTGATCGGCGCCGGCGGGGCGGCCGGGACCGGCGACGCCGCCAACCTGCTGAAGCCGGCGCTGGCGCGAGGTCGCTAGCGCACGGTGGCGGCCACGACCTGGGCCGAGTACCGCCAGTACTTCGAGAAGGACCCGGCGCTCACTCGCCGCTTCCAGACCGTCAATGTGGCCGAGCCGGATACGGACAAGGCTATTGCCATGATCCGCTCGGTCTCCCCGATGATGGAGAAGCATCACACCGTCGTGGTGCTGGACGAGGCGGTCGAGGCGGCGGTGAAGCTGTCGCAGCGCTATGTCCCCGCCCGGCAGTTGCCGGACAAGGCGGTCAGCCTGCTGGATACCGCCTGCGCCCGTGTGGCGGTGTCGCAGCACGCGACGCCGGCGCCGGTGGAGGATCGCCGCCGCACGGTGGAGCTGCTCGAGGTTGAGATCGCCATCGCCGAGCGTGAAACCGCCGCCCGCTACGGCGCCGGCGAGCGCATCCCGGCGCTGAAAGAGCGGCTGGAGGAGGGCAGGGCGGCTGTCGCCGAGGCCGAGACCAAGTGGGCGGCCGAGAAGGCGGCTCTGGAGGCCCTGATTGCGGCGCGCGAGGCCTTCCGGACCAGCGAAGGCGCGGGTGACTCCGGCAAGGCGCTCGACGATGCCCTGGCGGCCCTGCGCGCGGCCCAGGGGGACTCTCCGATGGTCTTCGCCGAAGTCGATGCCGACGCCGTCGCGGCCGTGGTCGGCGACTGGACCGGCATTCCGGTCGGTCGGATGGTCAAGGACGAGATCGCCTCGGTGCTGAACATGGCCGGGGCGCTGAAGACCCGCGTGATCGGCCAGGACCCGGCGATGGACGCCATCTCCAAGCGTGTCCAGACCAGTCGCGCCCGTCTGGACAACCCCAACAAGCCGGTCGGGGTGTTCATGCTCTGCGGCCCGTCGGGCGTCGGCAAGACCGAGACGGCGCACGCCCTGTCGGAGCTCATGTACGCGGGCGACGATTCCCTGATCGTCATCAACATGAGCGAGTTCCAGGAGGCCCACACGGTCTCGACCCTCAAGGGCGCGCCGGCGGGCTATGTCGGCTACGGCCAGGGCGGGGTGCTGACCGAGGCGGTCCGTCGCCGCCCCTATTCTGTGGTGCTGCTCGACGAGGTGGAGAAGGCCCACCCGGACGTCCACGAGATGTTCTTCCAGGTGTTCGACAAGGGCTACATGGATGACAGCGAGGGGCGGCACATCGACTTCCGCAACACCCTCGTCCTGCTGACCTCCAATGTCGGCACCGAGCTGATCTCCAACCTCTGCGAGGACGAGGAGATGGCCCCGGACTTCGAGGCGCTGGCTACGGCGCTGCGACCGGAGCTGCTGAAGGTGTTCCCGCCGGCGCTCCTGGGCCGTCTGGTGGTGCTGCCCTACGCGCCGCTCTCGCCGACCATGCTCAACAGCATCGTGCGGCTGCAGCTGAACCGCATCGTGCGCCGCATCGCCGACAACCACGCCATCACCATGACGTTCGGCCAGGACGTCGTCGACTTCGTCGTCTCGCGTTGCACCGAGCTGGCGTCGGGCGGGCGGATGATCGACGCGATCCTGACCAACAGCATGCTGCCGGAACTGTCGATCGAACTGCTGCGGCGGCAGATGGACGGGGTTGCGGTCGAATCGGTCGGCGTTGGCGTGACCGACGGCGCCTTCACCTACGCGATCGCCTAGGTGAGTCGCGCGGCGGGGGGGCCTTTGAAAGCCGCCCCGTTGAGCGATCCCGCTACTTTTCTGAGGGAAAAGTGGTGGGTGCAGTAGGATTCGAACCTACGACCCGCTGATTAAGAGTCAGCTGCTCTACCAACTGAGCTATGCACCCGTATCGACGGACGGGGCTCTGCGAGGCCCGGCGGCGAGGGCGCGGAACATAGCCGAAAGATACGGGGACGCAAGGGCGATACTCATGGCCAGACGCGACATCACCGGGGCGGTCGATTTTCCGTATCTGGAACAGTTCGCCGCGGGCGACGAAGAGGTGATCGACGAAGTCCTCGGACTGTTCCAGGAGCAGGCCCAGATGTGGTCGCCGATGATCAGTTCGACCTCCGAAACCTGGCGCGATGCGGTCCATACGGTGAAGGGCGCTGCGCGCGGCGTCGGCGCGCATGCCCTGGGTGACGCTTGCGAGCGGGCGGAGATCCAGGGCGTGCATGCGCTGCCCGACGTGCACGCCGCGCTGGACGCCGCCCTGTTCGACATCGCCGCCTACCGGCACGAACGGGCGCTCAGGTCGCTGAAGGGGTAGGGCCTCCTACTTCACCTTCAGAAACCGGTCATACCAGGCGAGATTTCGCGTCAGCCGGTCGGCCCGGTAGCTGGGCGTCGAGACGCCGTGGAACTCGCCCGGATAGACCACCAGCCGGGTGTTCAGGCCCCGGGACTTCAGCGCCTGGTACATCTGCTCGGCCCCGAGGCAGGGCACATTGGTATCCTCCTCGGCGCACTGGAACATGACCGCGGCCGTGATCCGGTCGGCGTGCAGGAAGGGGTAGCTAAGGCGCGTCCAGGTCTCGGTGTTGCGCCACGGCAGGCCCAGTTCGAGCTCGTACTCGCGGATGTACATGTCGGCGCCGTAGCCGCCGAGGAAGTTGGACATGCCGGCCCCGCTGATCGCCGCCTTGAACCGCGGATCGCTGGCGACGACGTAGTTGGTCAGGATGCCGCCATAGCTCCAGCCGCCGACGCCCAGCCGCTCGGGATCGGCGATGTTGGCGGCGATCAGCCAGTCGACGCCGGCCTTGATGTCGCGGACATCGACATTGCCCCAGTCTGCATAGATCGCCCGGGCGAAGTCGAAGCCGCGTCCGGAGGAGCCGCGCGGATTGACGCCCAGCACCACGTAGCCATTGGCGGCATAGAGCTGCCAGTCAGCCATGAACTCGTGGCTGTACTGGTAGACCGGTCCGCCGTGCAGCCGGACGATGGTCGGGTAGCGTTTTGCGGGGTCATAGCCGGGCGGCAGGGTCAGGATGCCGTGGATCTCGATTCCGTCGCTCAGGAAGCTGACATCGCGGGTGGTGGCCAGCCTGCGCCCGTCCAGCCAGCTGTTGTGGCGGGTGAGCGGGCGTGATCCCGGTCCCACCGTGCGCAGCTCATTCGGCGCATCACTGGCGCCATCGAGAACCGCAATGCGCCCATCGGGGCCGGCGGCGAAATCGTAGGCGAAGCGAGGGCCGGCGGTCAGGTAGTCGATCCGGCCGCTCGCCGGGTCGATCCGCGCCAGCAGGGTGTCGCGATCCTGCTCGATCAGGGCCAGCAGGCTCCTGCCGTCCGGCGACCAGCGCGGGTGATTGACCGAGCGGTCGATCCAGGCGACCGGCGCCGCCTGGCCCGTGGCGACGTCGCCGACGACCATCTGCCAGGGGCTGTAGTAGATCCATTTGTCCTCGGCCGAGCGCAGCCAGACCAGCCGCTTCGAATCCGGCGACCAGTCGGGCCGCGATTCCCAGGCGGGATCGGAGTCGGCGCCGGCGAAATCCCCCATCCGGCGCGGCTCGCCGCCACTTGCCGGAACCACGAAGACGTCGAAGTCGAGGTTACGGTCCGGGTCCGGACCCCGGCGCTTGGAGACAAAGGCGATCGACTGGCCGTCCGGCGACCAGGCCGGCAGCCAGTGGTCGAAGTCGCCGCGGGTGAGCGGCGTCGTCTCGCCGGTCTTCAGATCGACAATCAGCAGCTGCTGGCGGCGGGCATCGAGATAGCCGCGCGTGTCTTCCTTGAACTGGTAGCGATCGATGACGATAGGCGGCGTCGTTTCGGCGGCGTTGGGTTCGGGGCCGCCGGTCTCGACGACCACGACGGCCTTCCCGCCATCGGGCGAGAGGGCGTAGTCACTGACCCCGCCGGGGATCTCGCTGACCTGTCGCGCCTTGCCGCCCTTGCCCGGCATGCGCCAGAGCTGGGTGTCGCTCTCGCCGTCCTTGTCGCCGAGGAACACGATCCAGCGCCCGTCCGCGCTGAACGACGGCGCCCATTCGCTGGCCGTTGCCGTCTTCGTCAGCCGGCTGGCCTCGCCGGAGATCCAGTCGACGCGCCAAAGGTCGCTGACCGGGGCGTCGACCTCGAGATTGTCGGTTGTGACGCTGTAGACGAGGCTCGCCCCGTCGGGGGCGAACACCGGCTCGGCGACATCGGCGATGCGATGCAGGTCCGCGACGGTGAAGGTGCTGCCGGTCTGCGGGGCGGGAGGCCCGGCGGGCGGTCGCCGCGTCAGGCCCCAGGCGACCAGCGCCACCCCGACCAGTCCGATGACAACCGCTGTCCAGCGCCGCATGTCGCAATTCCCCCGCGAACGCGAAGGGTGGCCGGATTCCGGCCGCTGGAGCTAGCCCCGCGTGCGGTCCCAGACGCCGAATTCGTAGGCGATGCAGCGGTCGACCAGCGTGCGCCAGACCGGCTCGGCGATGGCCTCGGACAGGCCGGCCTCGCGGGCGGCGGCCTTGACCTTGGTCACCACGTCCTCAATGCGGGCCTCGTCGCGCACGACATTGCGGTCAGGCTTGATACGCGCGGCGGCGTCCATATAGCCCTGACGCTCGGCGAGCAGGGCGACCAGCGCGCGGTCGAGGGCGTCAACGCCCTGCCGGACCTCGGCCATGGTGGTGCAATCAAGGGGCGCGATCCGGCTGTCCGTCGCGTTCAAAACATCTCTGGCCACGTCAGATACCGGCGCCGTTGTCCATGGTCTGGAGGGCCGCCTCATGGGCGGCGGCCTCCGAGGAAAGCCAGGAGACGAACGCCTTCACCTGCGGCAGTCGTCCCTTGGTCTTGGGGTGGACGACGTAATAGGCGAAGTCCACGGCGGTGGCGATGGGAAACGGCGTGACCAGCCGCCCGGCGTCGAGATCGGCCTGGGCGAGGGTGCGCTTGGCCAGGGCGACGCCGCGGCCGTTGACCGCAGCCTCGATGACCAGGCTCGACTGGTTGAAGCGCGGACCGCGCGTACCGTCGACCGTCTTGATGCCCCGCGCGGCCAGCCACATGGCCCAGTCGGGGCAGGAGTCGTCCGCGTCCGGCGAGCCGTCATGCAGCAGGATGTGGCCGGTCAGCTCGGACGGATCGTTGAGCGGGTTGGTTGCGAGCAACTCGGGACTGATCACGGGAATCACGGTCTCGCTGAGGAGGCGTGTGACCTCCAGACCCGGATAGCGCCCGCCGCCGTAGCGGATCGCCAGGTCGACCTCGCCGCTGGCGAAATCCACCACCTCCATCCCGGCGCTGAGCCAGACGTCGACCTGCGGCTGGGCCTCCTCGAACTTGCCGAGGCGCGGCACGAGCCACTTGGCGGCGAAGGACGGCGCGGCGGTCAGGGTCAGGCGGCGCCCGTCGACGGCGGCGGTCAGAAGGCCGGCGGCCTCGGCCAGACGATCGAACGCCTCGCGCAGGGCGGGCAGGGCGGTCTGGGCGGCGTCTGTCAGCAACAGACCCTTGGGCGTGCGCTTGAACAGCGCCGCGCCGACATAGTCCTCGAGGTTCTGTATCTGCTGGCTGACGGCGCCCGGCGTCACCGACAGTTCGTCTGCCGCGCGGCTGAAGTTCAGGTGGCGCGCGGCGGCCTCGAAAGCGCGCAGGGCGTTCAGCGGTGGAAGCCGTCGGCGCTCGTTTGATCGTTCCATAGAAATCCTGAGGCCCCCGGCAGAACTCTTGGTTTGCGAAGTGGGCCCCGTGAACCCAGTTTGCAATCGTCCGGTGGCTTAACGGCCCTTTTGCCAGCGGACGAGTGGCGGGGCGGACCGTTCCGGTTCGTCCCGCCCCGACTCGTCTGATCTTATAGAGAAACTATCGCATCATGTCCCGGGTCGCCCGCGCATCCCAGCCCCGTCGCCTTGTCGCCCTCGACGGCGCGGTCACGGCTGCCCTCCCGGGCAAGGTCTGGCTGGTGGGCGCGGGCCCTGGCGATCCCGAACTCCTGACGCTGAAGGCCGCGCGGCTGATTGCGGCCGCAGGCGTCATTGTCCACGATGGTCTGGTCTCCACCGACATCCTCGCCATGGCCGCGCCCGGTGCGCGGCTGATCGATGTGGCCAAGCGCAAGAGCCGCCATACCCTGCCGCAGGACGACATCAACCGCCTGCTGGTCGCCTTCGCCCGCCAGGGGCTGGACGTGGTCCGGCTCAAGGGTGGCGACCCGTTCATCTTCGGCCGTGGCGGCGAGGAGCTGGAAGCGTGCCGCGCCGCCGGCATCGCCTGCGAGGTTGTCCCTGGCGTGACCGCCGCCCTGGCCGCCTCGGCCAGCGCGGGCGCGCCGCTGACGCATCGTGGGCTTGCCCAGGCCGTGACCTTCGTCACCGGCCACGCGGCGCACGGCGATCCGGACCTGGACTGGGATCATCTGGCCCGGGCCAACCAGACCATCGTCATCTACATGGGCCTGTCGACCGCCGGCCTGATCGCGCAGCGGCTGGCCAGCGCCGGTCGCGATCCGGCCACCCCGGCCCTGATCGTCGTCAACGCCAGCCGCGCGGATGAAGCCCGGTATCCGACGACGCTCGGCCAGCTCGCCGCCACGGCGGAAGGCCTCTCCGGTCCCGCCCTGCTGATCGTCGGCGAAGCGATGGCGCTGGCACATGCGTCCTTCGAGACGCTGACTTCGTCAGCTCCTCAGGATGACGCTCAAGGGGGGCTGCACCCTATTCGTCATGGTGAGGAGCGAGCCCTGAGGCGAGCGTCTCGAACCACGCAAGGTGCCCAATGAAAGCCCTCACCGCCAACCGCCTGATCGATGGCGAGGTCGTGTTCTGGAAGGCCGGCGCCTGGATCGAGCGCTTCGCCGACGCCCAGTTCTTCGCCGATGACGACGCCGCCGGCCCCGCAGCGGTCGAGACCGCCAAAGGCCAGCCCACCGTGGTCGTCGACCCCTACCTGATCGATGTCGTGGAGGCGCCCGGCGGCTGGGCGCCCGTCAGCTACCGCGAGCGCCTGCGCGCACTCGGCCCGACCAATGAACCCACGCACGGCAAGCAGGCCGAAGGCGGCGCCGGCGTCGAGGCGATCCTCGCCGCCACCGGTGCAGCCCGCTCGACCGGCCGTGTCGACCTGATCCGAAGGAAGTAGCCCCGCATGTATCGCTACGACGCCATCGACAGGGAATTCGTCGCCGACCGGGCCGCGGAGTTTCGTGGCCAGGTCGCCCGGCGACTGGCCGGCGAGCTGACGGAAGACCAGTTCAAGCCGCTGCGGCTGATGAATGGCCTGTACCTGCAGCTGCACGCCTACATGCTGCGGGTGGCGATCCCCTATGGTTCGATGGACAGCCGGCAGCTGCGCCGTCTGGCCCATATCGCGCGCACCTACGACAAGGGCTACGGCCACTTCACCACGCGCCAGAACCTGCAGCTCAACTGGGTCAGGCTCGGCGACACGCCGGACATCCTCGACCAGCTGGCCGAGGTGGACCTGCACGCCATCCAGACCAGCGGCAACTGCATCCGCAATGTGACCGCCGACCCCTATGCCGGCGCGACGGCCGAGGAGATCGACGATCCGCGCGTCTGGTCCGAGGTGATCCGCCAGTGGTCGACGCTGCACCCCGAGTTCAGCTTCCTGCCGCGCAAGTTCAAGTTCGCGGTCACCGCCTCGGCGAAGGACCGCACGGCGGCCCGCGTGCACGACATCGGCCTGGTGCTGCGCCGCGGCCGCGATGGCGCGCTGGGCTTCGAGGTGATCGTCGGCGGCGGCCAGGGGCGCACGCCCTACGTCGGTCCGACCATCCGCGAGCACCTGCCGGTCGGCAGCCTGCTCAGCTACCT
>CAIOHT010000020.1 GCA_903858185.1 uncultured Caulobacterales bacterium | reverse complement strand
GCCGACTACCAGACGGTCTACGCCCGCGAGGACGGCTCGGTCGCCGCGCCGACGGCGGGCCTGCACTTCACGCCGGACCTGCTGGCCCGCCTGGCCGCGGCCGGAGTCTCACAGCATTTCGTCACGCTGCACGTCGGCGCAGGAACCTTCCTGCCGATGAAGGTCGACGACACCGATGACCACCTCATGCACGCCGAGTACGGCGTAGTCCCGGCCGAAGCGGCGGCGGCGCTGAACGCCGTGCGCGCCGCAGGCGGCCGGATCGTCTGTGTCGGCACGACCTCGCTGCGTCTGCTGGAGAGCGCCGCGACCGACGAGGGCGTGATCAACCCCTGGGCCGGCGAGACGGCCATCTTCATCACGCCCGGCTACCGCTTCAGGGCGGTGGATGTGCTGATGACCAACTTCCACCTGCCGAAGTCGACCCTGTTCATGCTGGTCAGCGCCTTCAGCGGGTTCGAGACCATGAAGGCCGCCTACGCTCACGCAATCGCGACGGGCTACCGCTTCTATTCCTACGGCGATTCAAGCCTGCTATTCCGCGCCGACTGAAATCAATCCCGCTGTCATCCCGGCCGCAGCGTAGCGGAGAGCCGGGGCCCAGAATCGGCCTGGATCGTATCTGGGTCCCGGATCGTCCCTTCGGGCCGTCCGGGATGACAAGGTTGTTGCTGGAATAGAATTGGCGACCTTCCCCTTTGAACTGACAGCCACCGACGGCGCGGCCCGCACCGGCGTCCTGAAGACGCCGCGCGGCGACATCCGTACGCCGGCCTTCATGCCGGTCGGGACGGCGGGCACCGTCAAGGCGCTGACCGTCGACCAGGTCGCCCAGACTGGCGCCGACATCCTGCTGGGCAATACCTATCACCTGATGCTGCGGCCGACGGCCGAGCGGGTGAAGCGGCTGGGCGGCCTGCATCGCTTCATGCGCTGGGACAAGCCGATCCTCACCGACAGCGGTGGCTTCCAGGTCATGAGCCTGTCCGGCATCAGCAAGGTCACCGAGGAGGCGGTGACCTTCGCCAGCCATCTGGATGGCAGCAAGCATGTGCTGACGCCCGAGCGCTCGATGGAAATCCAGGCCGACCTGCTGGGCAGCGATATCGTGATGCAGCTGGACGAATGCGTCGCCTGGCCGGCCGAGGAAGCGCGCGCCCGGCAGGGCATGGAGCTGTCGGCCCGCTGGGGCGCACGGTCCAAGGCGGCCTTCGGCGAGCGGGAAAGCCAGGCGTTGTTCGGCATCCAGCAGGGTTCCACCTTCGAAAACCTGCGACGCGAGTCGTCGAAACGCCTGACCGAGACAGGCTTTGACGGTTACGCCATCGGCGGCCTGGCGGTGGGCGAGGGGCATGAGGCGATGTGCGAGGTGCTGGACTATGCGCCGGCCATGCTGCCCGTGGACCGCCCGCGCTATTTGATGGGCGTGGGCAAGCCGATTGATCTGGTCGAGGCCGTCGCGCGGGGCGTGGACATGTTCGACTGTGTCCTGCCTACCCGCTCTGGCCGCCATGGTCAGGCCTGGACCTGGTCCGGCCCGCTGAACATGAAGAACGCCCGGTTCGCCGAGGACGATACCCCGCTGGACGAGACCAGCGCCTGTCCGGCAAGCAGCGGCTATTCGAAGGCCTATCTGCACCACCTGATCCGATCGGAAGAGATCCTCGGCCAGGTGCTGCTCAGCTGGCACAACATCGCCTTCTTCCAGGCCCTGACCGCCGCCATGCGCGCGGCCATCGCCGAGGGGCGGTTCGAGGCCTTCAGGCGGGACTTCAAGGCGGGCCTGCAATAGGGGACATGGACCGAAGGTACGTGCCCGCTCGGCGCCCCTAGCGAATCGGGTAGCGCGGCCCTTTCCGCCTGGGCGGGGCCGGCGGGATATCGGACTTGACGTGCGTGGGCGTGGCCGGCGGGTTGCAGCCCTTGGCCTCGCCCAGGCCCTTGAGATAGCCGCGCCGGATTCCGCCCGAGATGATCGCGGCCCGCACCAGTTTGTCGTGCTGCTCCGCGCCGGACAGCTTGCGGACCCATCCCCGCAACGGGATCAGATCCTGAGCCGCTGAGGCCACCAGACCCAGCGCCGTGTCGCCCGCGACGTCCCTTCCCTTGTCCATCAAGGCCCGGTCGTCGGTCGAGGACGGCTCGTCGATATCGGCGCCCAGCGCCTCGTTGAGCGGTCGCAGCAACGCAATAAGTTCGCTGCAGTTTGCGGGTCTGGGCCGTTTGTAGGGATCCTCCAGCGCTTCCAGCAGCACCGGCGGAATCTTCGACCGCAGCAGATTGAGGTCCCGCATGGGCGCGGAGACGGCGCCGGTGACGCTGCCGCGGTTGATCTGGTCGGTGGTCTGCACCTGCGGCGAGGTTGGCTGCGGCTGTCGACCGGACGCGCTGGTCGCGATGAGGCAGGGCAGCAGGACGGCGGAGGCGAGGACAATCTTGCGCATGTCGCGATGCTAACCCTTGGGGACCGATCACGCCAAGCGTTCGGCGCTTGCGGCGCAGAGGCCTCGCCCCTATGGTCCGCGCCGCTTCAGAGGGCGCTTCACGGCGCCGCGCAAGCGGGCCGGTAGCTCAGTGGTAGAGCATTCGACTTTTAATCGAATGGTCGTGGGTTCGACCCCCACCCGGCCTACCATTGTTGATGCGGAGCTGCGCCCGAGCGGCGTCGCTCGTGACAATGTCGCGATCCTGTCGGACTGTCGGGCATGGTCAGGGAGATTCCCAACTTCGGTGTGCCGGACGACACGCTGATTGCCGTGGTGCTCGGCGCCCTGCTGGCGACCCTCGGAGGGTTTCTCGCGGCGCGGTTCGAGGCCTGGCTGCGACGGCGGGAGCGGGAGCAGGAGGCTGCGCTGCTGCTCGGCGAGATCATCTTCACCTTCACGACCATCCTCGGAATGGCCGACGACTCGCGAAAGATCGGTGAGCCGTTCGGGCGGATCACGCTGCAGATGCTGGCCGGCGCGCGGCGCGAGGTCGATGCCTACGAGCGCCATCGCGACCGGCTCCCGGATCTGCGTGACCCGAAGCTGCGCATTGGCGTCCACAAGCTGATGATTACGCTGACCATGACGCTGGATGGAATCCTCCAGACCTCCGCCACTCTGGCAGACGTTCCGCAAACCAAGGCGGGCAGGGCCAACGCCGAGGCCTTGATGGCGTCGCGTGAAGGTGGTTTTGATTTCATCATCCAGACCATCCCCGCGGTTCAGCCGCTCGTGAAACAGCTGGGGCGGATCGCACGCGTCTCCTTTGATGGTCACGCAGCGGTGGTACGGGCCTGACGGGCTGGGGCCCCTTGCGGCCCGGCCCACGGGGTTCGCCCTGTCTATTGCGTGGACCAGGTGTCGCGACGCCAGGTGACCGGAGCCGTTCGACCGAATGACCATATCGATCCGCTCTGTCGCGAAGGCCTTTGGCCGCTATCCGGCGCTGAAGGACGTCAGTGTCGATATCGCGCCAGGCGAACTTCTGGCGCTGCTCGGGCCGTCCGGATCGGGAAAGACCACGCTGCTCCGGACCATCGCGGGCCTGGAGAAGCCAGACGCCGGCCAGGTCCTGTTCGACGGGGAAGACATGACACACGCCAGCGCGGCCGGCCGGCGCGTGGGCTTCGTGTTCCAGCAGTACGCCCTGTTCAAGCACATGACCGTGGCGAAGAACGTCGCGTTCGGCCTCGATGTCCGCGGGGGCGCGGACAGGCCGCCGAAGGCCGGGATCGCTGCGCGTGTCGAGCAGCTGCTGAAGCTGGTCGAACTGGACGGCCTGTCTGATCGCTATCCGGCGCAGCTGTCAGGCGGCCAGCGGCAGCGGGTCGCCCTCGCGCGGGCGCTGGCGGTTGCGCCGCGCGTGCTGTTGCTGGACGAGCCCTTCGGTGCGCTGGATGCGACTGTCCGCAAGTCGCTCCGACGTGAACTGCGGCGGATCCACGACGCGACGGGCGTCACCACCCTCTTCGTTACGCACGACCAGGACGAGGCGCTCGGTCTGGCTGACCGCGTGGCAGTCCTGAACGGCGGCGTGATCGAGCAGGTCGGCACGCCTGAGGACCTGCAGGATCATCCGGCCAACGCCTTCGTCTGCAGCTTCGTCGGCGAGTCCAACCGGCTTGAGGGTGTCGTCAGGGGCGGCCGGTTCACGGTGGACGACGTCACGCTGCCCGCACCCGGCGCAGTCGACGGACCCTCGGTCGCCTTCGTGCGGCCCCATGATCTGGCCCTGGACGACGAGGGCTTCCGGGCCGTTGTCCGGCGGATAGGGATCGACGGCGCGGTCGCCCGTATCGCGATCGAAACCGCCCGGGGCCAGCGGCTCGAAGTCCGGGCGCCGCGCGAGCAGGGGCGCGCGCTTTCGATCGGTGCGGGCGTCGGCCTCACGGCCCGCGTGGCGCACGTCTTTCCGGCCTGACGCCTACTACTGCTGCTGCTGCTGCTGCTGTTCCTGCTGTCGTCGCGCGTCTTCGCCGCCCCGACGGCGTCCCCCCGGGAAGGTGGGGCGAGCGAGGCGCAGGAATTCCGGTTCCGCGACCGCCGCCTTGGCCCGGCCGACCGCGACGGCGACCGACAGGTGACTGTCGGCTTCGCCCTTGTAGACCCCCAGTGACGGCGGCACGTCGGCATAGTCCCGGCCGATCGCCACCGCGATGTGGCGCTCGCCCGTCAGCACATTGTTTGTCGGATCAAACCCGGTCCAGCGCAGGGTCGGCAGGAACACCTCGACCCAGGCATGGGTCGCGTCGGGGTCAGAGCGGTCCCCGTGCTGGCGATCGGTGAACAGGTAGCCGGAGACATACCGTGTGGGGATGCCCCAGCTGCGGCAGATCGCGATCATGATGTGGGCGAAGTCCTGGCAGACCCCGCGACCGACGCCGAGCGCCAGATCAATCGGGCTGTCAGCGGCTGTCACGCCGGGCGCGTAGTCGAAGGCCGCGTAGAGCGCCTCGTTCAGGGCCCGGATCGCCGTCAGGGGGTCGCGATGGCGCAGGGCGTCGAGGTTCTTTTCCTGGATGAACGTGTCCAGAGCCGCCGAAGGCGTGGCGAATCCATGGGGACGCAGGAAGTCGAAGCACTCACCCCGCACGAAGTCGCTCTTCAACCGGTCCCATTCGCCCATGTCCAGCGTGTCCGGCAGGATCGCGTCCGGTTGCGTTTCCACGGCCGAACGCGCCTCGATGCGCAGGGTGTCGTGCGATTGCGGGACGTCGAAGTGATAGACCGCGTTGCCGAAACTGTCGGCGTAGGAGAACAGCTGCGCGCGCGGATCCAGATCGAGTTCGAAGCTGATCAGCCGCTGCCGGGCGCTCTTCTGGGGCTGCATGCGCAGTTCCATGACGCTTTCCCGAACCGGGCGTTCGTAGTGGTACTGGGTGACGTGGCGGACTTCCAACAGCATCAGGCGGGCAACTTCATCTCGAGGGAATAGGCCACGAAGGTGTCGAAGATCGCGTCGTGGATGCGGGCGCATTCGCCGATGACCGTGGCCAGCAGCGCGCTGGCGCCGACCGACTCCAGTTCATCGACATCGGCGTACTGGAGGCGGGCCTTGAGCCGGCCGGCCAGACGTTCCGGCGTCGCGAGCCCGCCGGATTCGACGTGCCGCGAGACGCCGACCAGATGCTCCTCGATCCGCGTCGTGGCGAACCGGATCGAGCGGGGGAACTCCTCGTCGAAGACCAGGAACTCCAGAATGTGCCGCGGCTCGATCTCGGCCGTGTAACGCCGCAGGTAGGGTTCCAGCGCGCAGCCCATTCGCAGCAGGCTCATCAGCGCGATGCGGTCGGTGACATTGCCGTCGCGGCCGTCGCCGAAGCAGACCTCGAGCAACCGGGCGATCAGTTGCGCGCGTTCCAGGTAGGCGCCCAGCATCAGGAATCGCCAGCCCTCGCCATGGCTCATGGTGGCGTCCGCGGCGCCCTTGAACTGGTGCAGGTCGGCGATGATGTCGTGAATATAGGCCGACGACCCGCTCTCGAACGCCGAGGCGGCGTTGTCGCTGGTGATCCGCAGGTAGAGCAGGTTGAGCCGCTCCCAGGTTTCCGTGGTGATCTGGTCGCGCACCTGCCGGGCGTTTTCACGGGCGAGCGACAGCGAGATGACCACCGAATTGGGGTCGTCGCGATCAAGCACGAGCGATTTGGCCGCTTCATAGGTGCGGGCCGCGCGGGCCATGTCGGGATCGCCGACGGCGGACAGGGCGATATAGGCGGTCTGGGCCGCGGCGTCCGACCGGTCCAGCGTCGCATTGAGCATGACGTCGGCCAGCCGCGAGAAGTGCTCGGCCCGTTCCAGATAACGGCCGATCCAGTAAAGGCTGTCAGCCACGCGCGCGAGCATCATGGCTGTGGCTCCTCGATGCCGTCATCCGCAAGGATCCAGGTGTCCTTTGATCCACCACCCTGACTCGAATTGACCACCAGCGATCCGCGTCGCAGGGCCACCCGGGTCAGGGCGCCGGGCGTCACGACGATCTTCTCGCCCGACAGGATGAATGGCCGCAGGTCGACGTGCCGTGGCTCGATCCGTCCGTCGATCAGGCAGGGCGCGGTCGACAGCTGGATCGTCGGCTGGGCGATGTAGTTGGCGGGATCGGCCTTGAGCGCCTCGGCGAAGGTTTCGCGCTCCTTGCGGCTCGCATGCGGTCCAACCAGCATCCCGTAGCCGCCCGACGCGCCGACGGCCTTGACCACCAGCTTGTCGAGATTGGCCAGCACATGGCTGAGCTGTGCCGGCTCGCGGCACAGGAAGGTCTCGATATTGGGCAGGATGGCGTCTTCGCCCAGGTAGTATTTGATGATCTCCGGGACGTAGGCGTAGACGGCCTTGTCGTCGGCGACCCCGGTGCCGGGCGCATTGCACATGACCACGTTGCCGGCGCGGTAGGCGTTGAACAGCCCTGCGACGCCGAGCCCCGAATCCCTTCGGAAGGTGAGGGGATCGATGAAGTCGTCGTCAACGCGGCGGTAGATCACATCCACCCGGCGCAGGCCGGTCGTGGTGCGCATGTAGACCATGTTCTCGTGGACTACGAGATCGCGGCCCTCGACCAGCGGCGCGCCCATCAGCCGGGCGAGGTAGGCGTGCTCGTAGTAGGCGCTGTTGTAGACCCCCGGGGTCAGCACGACGACCTGCGGGTCGGGTCGCCAGTCCGGCGCCATGCTCTTCAACGTCTTGAGCAGCAGGTCGGGATACCGCTCGACCGGCCGGACATTGGCGGCGCGGAAGGTGCCCGGGAAGGTCCGCTTGGCCGCGTCGCGATTGGCCAGCATGTACGACACGCCGGACGGAACCCGCAGATTGTCTTCCAGGACGGCGAACGCGCCGTCCTCGCCGCGGATCAGGTCGGAGCCGCAGACGTTGGCGTACGCCTTGTGCGGCACATAGAGGTGCTGCATCTCGCGCCGATAGGACGGCGCGCCAAGCACGAGTTCACGCGGCACGATCCCGTCCATCAGGATCTGCTGCTCGCCGTAGATGTCGTCGAGGAACATGTTCAGAGCGCGCAGGCGCTGGATCAGACCGGCCTCGATATGATCCCACTCCGTCGAGGGAATGATCCGGGGGACCAGGTCGGTCGGGATAATCTGCTCGGTGGTCGTCTCCGCGCCATAGACCGTGAAGGTGATGCCCTGCAGCAGGAACGACCGTTCAAGCGTCTTCTGCCGGTCGGCGAGGGCCTCTGGCGACAGCGTCGTCAGACGCGTGTGAACGGCGCTGTAGTGGTCGCGCACCTCTCCGGCGGCCTCGTACATCTCGTCGAAGGCCTGACCCGGAATGTAGGCGGCCTGGGTGATTGGCAACCCCGGAGGGTTGTCGTCGTTGACTAGGCTCGTAGCGGTCACACCCGGGTCCGTTTCTTCTTCAGCCTGAACGGCCTCTTCACGGTTCATTCCTAACGCTCTTCCACACTGGTCGGGTTCGTTTCGGGCTGAGTCGCCCAGCGAAGTCCCGACTGCCCTGCATTTGTGCAACTTTAGCCGCCTATGCAAAGGGCTGGGTGGCGTGACAGCCGCAACGGGCCCGACTAAACGGGGTTCGGGGCGCGGACAGAGGAATAGAGTTTGGCGCCTGCGCGCATCGCTTTGGCCGTTTCCACCGCCGCCGCCCTCGCGGCGATGGCCGGACCCGTGCTGGCGCAGTCGCCGAAGGCTGCTGTCCGGGGCGTGACCGACGGCGAACTGCGCGAGCAGATCGAACGCGCCATTGGCGAGGCAAAGTCCATCCCCGAAAGCCGGTTCGAAGCGCGCCGCCGCGCCCGCGAAGCCGCCGAAGACGCCGTCGCCGCCCTGCGAACGCAGGGCTATTACGGCTACGATGTAGCGCCCGACGTTGTCGATCCTGATGAGGATGACAGCGGCCAGCCCCCGCAGCCCGTCCTCGTCATCAAGCCCGGTCCGAGGTTCCGCTTCGCCGGCGCAGGCGTCGCCTGGATCGGCGAAGAGCCCCTGCCCGAGGTGATAATCTCGGCCGAGCAGGCCATGGCGATCCGCCGCGGGGCCGCCGGCAAGGCCGCCGATGTCCTGGCGGCGGAAGGTCGCGTCATCGCGGCAATCCAGAAGCGCGGCTATGCCGACGCCGCGCCCGGCGTTCGCGAGGTGATCGTCGACCACGAGACCCGGACAGTCAGGCCGACCTTCCGGATCGTCGCCGGCCCCCGAGTGATGATGAACGGCGTCACGGTCGATCCAGCGGGACGGACGCGGGCAGACTGGGTGGTGGCCCTGGCGCCCTGGACGGCAGGCGAGGTTTACGATCCCGAGGACCTGGCCGAACTCGAGCGTCGTCTGCTGGACACGGGCGCCTACGATTCCGTCTCCGTGTCCTTGCAGTCCGCGGACAAGGCCGATGCGGAAGGACGCAGGCCTGTGCTCGTCGCGCTGACCGACCGACCGACGCGGACGCTTGAACTCAGCGCCGGCTTTTCAACCAGCGAAGGTCCCGGTCTCGACGTCCGGCGAACGCGCTACAACAGCCTGGGCCGCGCCGACACCACCACCTACATCCTGCGGCTGGCCGAACTGGAGCAGCGGTTCGAAGCCAGGCTGGCCCTGCCGCACTGGCGTCGCCCGCAGCAGACCCTGACCATGGCCGCCAGCGTCTACAACGAATTGACCGACGCCTATGACGCGGCCGGCTTCCTTGCGACGGGGGACATTACCCGCCGCTTCGGCAGGACCTCGTTCGTGACGCTCGGCGTGTCGCTCGACGCCAGCCGAAGCGCTGAAAAGACGCAGATCAACAACACCACCATTCGCGGTGAAGACCGGAACATCCTGACCACGGCGATCCTTGGAGCCTTTGCGCTCGACCGCTCGAACGACCCGCTTGATCCCACGCGCGGCTGGCGTCTGACCGCGACGGTCGAGCCCACGGCGGCGGTCGGCGATCTGCAGGCACTGTACTTCCGCGCCCAGGGACAGGGTTCGGCCTATTTCTCGCTCGACGAGGAGGCGCGGACCGTAGTCGCCACCCGGGTCAAGCTTGGCTCGATCTTTGGCGCGGCCCTGGAGGATGTGTCCGCACCGCGCAGGTTCTTCGCCGGTGGCGGCGGATCGGTGCGCGGCTATGCCTGGCAGGACATCGGCCCCCGCCTGGCCGACAACACGCCGCAGGGCGGCCTGTCCCTGTTCGAGGCCTCGTTTGAAGTGCGTCAGAAGCTGACCCAGCGCTGGGCGGTCGCAGGCTTTGTCGACGTCGGGGCGATCGGCACCGACGCCTTCCCCCACGGTGACGACTTCAGCGCCGGTGTCGGTGTCGGTGTGCGATACGATCTGGGCTTCGGCCCGATCCGCGCGGACATCGCCGTGCCCCTGAAGCGCCGCGAAGGCGACCCTGAGTTCCAGATCTACATCAGCATCGGACAGGCGTTTTGAGCGAGACCGCGCCTCCAGCCCAGGTCGGGGTCCGGCGCTGGCTGCCGAAGAGCGGTCCGGGCTGGATCATGCTCGTGTCGCTGCTGGCCGTGCTTCTGGTCGGCGGCGTGGGCTCGCTCGTGCGCTACGGGGTCAACACCGTTCCGGGCCTGATGTTCGTCGAAGCCCAGGCAAACGGGCTCAAGCTCGGGCGCTACGGCAAGCTGAAAATTGAGGGGCTCCATGGCGATCTCTGGCGCGAGTTCACCGTCCGGCGGCTGACGATCAGCGACGAAAAAGGCATCTGGCTCGACGCCGATAACGTGGTCGTGGTCTGGCGCTCGCAGGAGCTGTTCCTGCGGAGGTTCCACGCTGACCGGCTCGCCGCGGCCCGCGTGCGGGTTCTGCGACGACCCACGCTGACGCCCAAGACGGTGTCGCGCAGCCTGCCGGTGTCGATCCGCATCGAAAAGGCCCGGCTGGTGGTCGAGACCCTGCCCGCGTTCAGTTACAGCCGCGGCCTGTTCGACGTGGTCGGGTCGCTGGACGTGGTCCGCAAGGGGCCGGCCCATGTCCGCATAGGCGTTGGCAGCCGTCTGCATGCCGGCGACCGCATCGGGCTGGCCATCGACACGGGCAAGGGTCAGCCCCTGGTGATCATCGCTGATGCGGCCGAGGCCCGGGGCGGTGCGATCGCAGGCTCGCTGGGCCTGGCCTCCGACCGGCCGTTCTCGCTGAAAGTCAGGGCAGGCGGGAAGCCCGGCAACGGCCGGTTCACGCTTCTGGCGGTTTCGGGCGCCGAAACGCCGGTTCAGGCGTCCGGCGTCTGGACGAAAGCCGGTGGCTCGGCCAGCGGCCGGATTTCGCTGATCGCCTCGAGTCTCACGCGCGCCTATGCCCAGCGCTTTGGCGACGATGTCCGCTTCAGCGCGACCGGAACCAGGGCCCGGGGTGGCTTCTATGATCTGTCCGGGCGCGCCGACAGTTCGACGCTGGCGGTGACCTTCAAGGGGCAGGCGGATCCGGCCAGGCGCGTCCTCGGTCGCGACGGGCTTGCGATCACCCTGGCGACCACCACGCTGGAGCGGGTCGCGACGCGGTTCGTCTCCGGCTCGGCGCAGTCGCAAGGGCGGCTGGTCGGCGGGGCGTCAGCGTGGACCTATACCGGCGTGCTCGCCGGCGCGAACTTCAAGGCTGTCGGGTTCAGTGCAGGCCGCGTGACGGGGCCGGTCGTTGTCGCCCGCAAGAAGGGCGAACTTACCGTCCAGTCGACCCTGACCGGAGCCGGCGGGGGAGGGTCCGGATACCTGGCGGCCTTGCTCGGCCCCAGGCCCGTGGCGGAAATCCAGTACGCACGACTGTCGGACGGTCGCCAGTTGATCCGCAAGCTCAAGGCTGTCGGAACGGGTCTCAAGCTGGACGCGACGGGCGAGCGCACGCTGCTTGGCGGCCTGTCGTTCAAGGGCGACGCCCAGTTAACCAATCTTCGCGCCGCGGGCCCGGGGTCGAAAGGAACGGCGACCACGGCCTGGACGGCGTCGCAGGGCGGCGTGGGCAAGCCATGGCTGGTGTCCGTCGACGGCAAGGGCGTCGGCTTCGCCACCGGCTATGCGGAGCTCGACCGACTGCTCGGGGCCGCACCGCGGTTCAAGAGCAAGGCGGAGCTCACCGGGCGGCAGTTCGCGGTGCAGTCGGCTGAACTGACCGGCGCCCTCGCCAATGCGCGCGCTGCGGGCCTGATCGGACCCGCAGGAGCCCTGAAGCTGTCGTTGGGCTGGAACGCGAAGGGCCCGTTCGCCGCCGGCCCGCTGGAATTCGCCGGAGACGCCAGGGGAACGGGCGCCGTGACCGGAACAATCAGCGTGCCGCGGGCTGATCTGGTCGCCGAGTTCGCTACCGTCGAGATTCCGCGCCTCACCCTGGCCAACGCGAAGGTCACCCTGAGTTTCCTGCGCGGCCCTGGCGGAACGGACGGCGTCGTCGCGATCGATGCGGACAGCCAGTACGGACCGGCGCGAGGGCGGACCACCTTCCGATTCGCCGAGGGTGGTCTGGATCTGACGGCGCTGGACGCCGACGCCGGCGGGGTCAAGGCGACGGGCGACCTGGCGCTGAGGCGAGGCCGACCGTCGAGCGCCGACCTGCAACTTGCCATCGGCCCGGGCGCCGTTCTCACTGAGGGAACGATCAGCGGATCGGCGCGCATCATCGACGCCGGCGGTGACCCGCGCGCCACGCTGAACCTGGTCGCGCGGCGGGCGGCCCTGCGCGGCGCCGGCGGCCTGATGTTCGCCCAGGCGACGATCACCGCCGACGGACCGCTCGAGAGACTGCCACTGACGATCGACGGGCGCGGGTCCTACGGGGTCAATCCCTGGCGCTTCAAGGGCGCCGGCTTCTTCGCCCAGCGGGGCGGCAATACCGGGCTGGCCCTCGAAGGCGAGGGCCGGTTCGGCGCCGCTGCCTTCCGCACCCTGGAAGCCGCCCGGATCGGCTTCGGCGGTGGCCAGAAATTCGCCGACCTCAACCTCGACGTTGAAGGCGGCAAGGCGGCGATCACGTTGCGTACGGACGCAGACGCGGCCAGCCTCCGCGCCAGCCTGACCGGCGTCTCCCTCGGCGCCCTGAACGAGGATCTGGCCGGACAGTTCGACGGCGAACTCACGCTTCAGGGCACGGGCGGTCGCCTGACGGGCGGGCTTGACGCCACGCTGCGCGACGCCAGGGCGCGGGGCTCGGGCCGATCGCTGTCCGTCAACGGCGCGGTCAAGGCGACGCTCAACGACCAGGTCCTTGTGATCAATGGCACGGCGACGAACGCCGGGGGTCTGAAGTCCGGCGTCAATCTCACGCTGCCCGTTGAGGCGTCGGCAGCGCCGTTCCGGTTGGCCGTCGCAAGGCAAAAGCCCATGCGCGGCGACTTTCTCGCCAACGGCGAGATCAAGCCGCTGTGGGACCTGCTTGTCGGCGGCGAGCGCAGTGTGTCGGGCGACGTCATGATGGCCGGGACCATTGGCGGCACGCTGGCAGACCCGCGCCTCGAAGGGGCCGCCAGTCTGCGCGGCGGCGAGTTCGAGGATGGCGTGATCGGCCTGAAACTGCAGAAGGTGAGCCTGACCGCCTATCTGGCCGACCGGGCGATCGATGTTTCCGGCTTTACCTCGGAGGATGGTCGGGGTGGCAAGCTCGAGGGCGTGGGACGGATCAGCCTGCTGCGCGACGGGGTCAGTACCTTCAAGGTGATCCTGAAGGACTTCCAACTGATCAAGAACGACGCCGTGACCGCGATCGCGTCGGGCGAAACGACGATCAACCGCGCGGCGGACGGCAAGGTTCAGGTCGCCGGCGCCCTGACCATCGACCGTGCGACCGTAGCGGCCAATCCGCCGACGCCCAGCGGCGTGGTGACCATGGCGGTGACCGAGATCAACCGGCCTGACACCGGCGAGGCCGAAGTTCTGGCCGAGGCGTCCCGCGGCCTGGTTGTCGCCCTCGATGTCACGCTCAAGGCCTCGCGGGGCATCTTTGTCGAAGGTCGCGGGCTGGACGCCGAACTGTCGCTCGACGCCCATGTCGGCGGCACGACGGCGCGTCCGATCCTCGACGGCGTCGCCCGGATCGTGCGCGGCGAGTACGACTTCGCCGGCAAGCGCTTCGAGTTCGATCCGCGCGGCGCGGTCTATCTCGCCACGACGCCCGACCGGATCCGGCTGGACCTGACCGCTACGCGCGACGACCCGGCGCTCACGGCGGTGATCCGCGTGCGCGGCACGGCCGCCAAGCCTGAGATCACCCTGACCTCGACGCCGGTCCTGCCAAACGATGAGGTCCTGTCGCGGATCCTGTTCGGCGCCTCCGCGGCACAGTTGTCGCCGCTCGAGGCCGCGCAACTGGCCTCGGCCCTTGCATCGCTGGCCGGCGGCGGCGGGTTCGACGTGATCGGCAACCTGAAGAGCTTCGCCGGTCTCGACCGACTCGTCTTCGCCGGGGGCGGGGCGACCGGCGCGATGACGATCGCCGGCGGCAAATATCTGACCGACGACGTCTATATCGAGATCATCGGCGGCGGCCGCGACGGTCCGGCGGCCCAGGTCGAGTGGCGCGTGCGCCGGAACCTGTCGATCATCTCCCGACTGCAGGGCGAGGGCGGTGGCAAGCTGTCCGTCCGCTGGCGGCGGGACGACTAGAGGCGCCGGAGGGGGTTCACCTTCCGGCATCGCCCGGTTATCAAGGGGCAACGGCGATCCCCGTCTTGCGCCATTCCGGCGGGTCGCTCATCCGAAACACGCGTCGACACTCGTCCGCGGCAATGGCGTCGGTAAAGCTGGATTGAGCCCGCCGATGCGCCTGTCACCGGAAGAGTCTGCTGTTCTGAACACCCTCGGCGAACAGGGATCTGTCATCGTCGATCGGGCCGTCGGCTGGTGCGCGGTCAATTCCGGCAGCCGTAATGTGGCGGGACTCGAGACCACCGTCGGCCTGCTGAGTGACGCCTTCGCCGCACTGCCGGGCGACCTGGTCCTGCGGCCGCTGGCGTCCTCGATCGAGATCGCCGCCGATGGCCGCGAGAAGGAGCAGCCGCACACCCCCGCCATTGCCGTGACCGTGCGACCGGACGCGGCCGTGCAGGTCGTCCTGACCGGTCACTACGACACCGTCTTTCCGGCCGACAGCCGCTTCCAGACCGTCGTCACGCGCGCCGACGGCGCCCTGAACGGGCCGGGCATCGCCGACATGAAGGGCGGGATCAGCGTTATTCTGGCCGCGCTACAGGCGTTCGAGACCCACGCCGACGCCGCGCGGATCGGCTACCGGGTGCTGCTGTCGCCGGATGAGGAGATCGGCTCGATGGCGTCCGGCCCCGTGCTGGCCGAGTTCGGCCGGCTCGGTCACGTCGGCCTGACCTATGAGCCCTCAATGCTCCCCGATGGCACCCTGGCCAGCGAGCGCAAGGGCTCGGGCAACTTCCACATTCGCATCACCGGCAGGACCGCTCACGCCGGCCGGGCCTTCAACGAGGGTCGCAATGCCATCACCGCCGCCGCCCGGATCGCCGGCGCGCTGGACGCGCTGAACGGCCGGCGCGACGGGGTCACCCTTAACGTGGCGAAGATCGACGGCGGTTCGCCGCTGAACGTGGTGCCCGATATCGCCGTCGTCCGGTTCAACGTCCGCTTTCCCGACGCGGACGCCGCGGCCTGGCTTGAAGCCGGCATCGCTGCGGCCCTGAGGGTCGGGGAGGGGGATGGCCTCGGCGTCAGCCTGCACGGCGGCATCACCCGCGCCGCCAAGCCGTTCAACGCCGCCCAGACCGAACTGTTCGGCAAGGTGAAGGAGGTCGGCGGCCTATTGGGTCAGGAGATCGCCTGGAAGCCGTCCGGCGGTGTCTGCGAGGGCAACAACCTGTTCGCCGTGGGCCTTCCCAACGTCGACACGCTCGGTGTGTGCGGCGGCGACATCCACAGCGAGAACGAATTCGCATGGCCTGACAGCTTCGCCGAACGGGCGCAGCTGTCGGCCCTGATCCTTATGAAACTGGCGTCGGGCGAGATCGACGCACGGGGTATCCGCGCCCTGATGGAGTCCCGTTGATGCTGGTCGTTCGTCCCGCCGTTCCCGCCGACTATGACCAGCTGATGGAGCTGGCTGTGCTGTCGGGCCGCGGCTTCACCAGCCTGCCGGAAGACGAGCCGACCCTGCGGTCGCGCCTCGATCTGTCTGCCGCCAGCTTTGCCGGCGAGGTCGCCGCGCCGGAGTCCTGGTTCACCCTGATGCTGGAAGACACCGACACCGGCGGCATCGACGGCGTGGCGGGGGTCAAGGCCAGCGTGGGTCTGAAACGGCCGTTCTTCTCGTTCCGCGTGGTGACCCTGGCCCAGTCGTCGCCGACGCTGGACATGCGCTTCGACCACCAGGCCCTGGTTCTGGTCAACGAATGCGCCGGATGGTCCGAGGTCGGCTCGCTGTTCCTTCGCCCCGAGAAGCGCAAGGGCGGCGCCGGCCGGCTGCTGGCCCAGTCGCGCTATATGCTGATCGGCATCGAGCCGCAGCGCTTCGCCGAGATGGTGCTGGCCGAGCTCCGCGGCTGGTTCGACGAGGACGGCAGCTGCCCGTTCTGGGAGCATGTCGCGCACCGCTTCTTTCCCCTGGCCTTCGACGAGGCCGACCTGATGAGCGCCTCGACCAATGGCCAGTTCATCCTCGACCTCGCGCCGCGCCACCCGATCTACACCGGCCTCCTGCCCGAGGCGGCGCGCAAGGCTGTCGGCAGGGTGCACCGCGACGGCGAGGCCGCCCGGGCCATGCTGGAGCGCGAAGGCTTCCGCTATCAGGGGCTTGTGGACCTGTTCGACGCTGGTCCGACCATGGGCGCGCCGCGCGACGACATCCGGACGGTCAAGGATGCGAAACGCCTGACGGTCCGCCTTGGCGAAGATGCGTTCGGCGAGGACGCGCTGGTTTCGACCCACGACATTGCAAGGTTCCGCGCCGTCCGCGCGCCGGTGCTGGTCGATGGCGAGGCGGCCGTGCTGTCGCGCCAGGCCGCTGACGTGCTTGGCGTTCGGGAAGGCGATCTGGTGAAGGTGAAGGCATGAGCCGCGGTCTCTACATCAATGGTCAGTGGTCCTCCGGTCACGGGCCCGCCCTGATCTCCATCGATCCCGCCACCGGCCAGCCGGTCTGGGAAGCAGCCACCGCGACCGTCGATGACGTCGCCCGGGCCGTCTCCGCCGCGCGCGCCGCGTTCCAGGACTGGGCCGACCAGCCGCGCGAGGACCGGATCGCGGTCATGCGCCGCTACAAGGCCGCGCTCGACGCCCGCAAGGACGCCTTCGCCGAGGCGCTCAGCCGCGAAACCGGCAAGGCGCTGTGGGAGACCAGGGCCGAGCTGGGCTCGATGATGGCCAAGGTCGACGTCTCGATCACCGCCTATGAAGAGCGGACAGGGGTCAAGGAAACGGCCATGCCGTTCGGGCGCGCCGTGCTGCGTCACCGCGCCCACGGCGTGATGGCGGTCCTCGGTCCGTTCAACTTCCCCGGCCACCTGCCGAACGGCCACATCGTCCCGGCGCTGCTGGCCGGCGACACCATCGTCTTCAAGCCGTCCGAAGAGACGCCGATGGCCGGCGAGCTGCTGGTCGAGGCGCTGGACGCCGCCGGTGTTCCGGCCGGCGTGGTCAACCTCGTGCAGGGCGGCCGCGAGACCGGCGCGGCCCTGATCGAGCAGGAGATCGACGGCCTGCTGTTCACCGGCTCCGCCTCCGCCGGCAGCCACTTCCGACGGGTCTTCGCCGAACGACCGGATGTGATCCTGGCGTTGGAGCTCGGCGGCAACAACCCGCTCGTCGTCTGGGATGCGACCGATCCGGAGGCTGCCGCGGCCCTGATCATCCAGTCCGCCTTCATCACGACCGGCCAGCGCTGTTCCTGCGCCCGCCGCCTGATCGTGCCCGAGGGCCATGAGGGCCAGGCGGTCATCGACGCCGTCGTCGCCCTGTCCGACCGCCTGATCGCCGGCGCATGGGACAGCACGCCGGAGCCCTTCATGGGGCCGCTGATCTCCGCCCGCGCCGGACGGATGGCCCGTGACGCGGCCGCCCTGTTCGAAGGGACGGTGATCCGCCAGGCCCGCGCCATCGACGGCCTGTCCGAGGCCTTCATCACACCCGGTATCATCGACGTCAGCCACCACGAGACGCCGGACGAGGAGATCTTCGCCCCGGTGCTGCAGGTGCGCCGCGCAGCGACGTTCGACGGTGCCATCGCGCTCGCCAACGCCACCCGCTATGGTCTTAGCGCCGGGCTGATCAGCGATGATCCCGCCCGCTGGGACCGCTTCCAGCAGCGCATCCGCGCCGGCGTGGTGAACTGGAACCGTCCGACCACCGGCGCGGCCGGTTCGGCGCCGTTCGGCGGCCTCGGCGCCTCCGGCAACCACCGCCCCAGCGCCTACTACGCCGCCGACTACTGCGCCTATCCGGTGGCCAGCTTCGAGGCTGACGCGGTGTTGCAGACCGTGGGCGAGATCAAGGGGCTGAGGGTGTGACCCACGCTGTTGAAGCCAACTGCGACGGCCTGGTCGGGCCGACCCACAGCTTTGCGGGTCTCGCGCCCGGCAACCTCGCCAGCGAGCATAACAAGGGCGACCCGTCCAACCCGCGTTCGGCGGTGCTGGAAGGGCTGGCGAAGATGCGGCTGCTGGCCGATCTGGGACTGCCGCAGTTCGTCCTGCCGCCGCACGAGCGGCCCGATGTCGGCTTTCTGCGCGCCATCGGCTTCACCGGAACGGACGCCGCTGTCATCGAGACGGCGGCGAAGCAGGCGCCGGAGCTGCTCAACACCGCCTGCTCGGCCTCGCCGATGTGGGCCGCCAACGCCGCGACGGTGACGCCGAGCGCGGATGCCGCCGACGGGCGGGTGCACTTCACGCCCGCCAACCTGCTGACCAACCTTCACCGCAGCCTCGAGGGGGGGCAGACCACACGCGCCCTGCGCCGCCTGTTTCCCGACGATACCCGGTTCGCCGTCCACGATCCCCTGCCGACCGCACCGCATTTCGCCGACGAGGGCGCGGCCAATCATGTCCGCCTGTGCGCTGATCACGGCGAGGCCGGGGTCAACCTGTTCGTCTGGGGCCGCGAGGCCTGGGAACAGTGGCAGGGCCGCTTCCCCGCCCGCCAGACGCTACAGGCGTTTGAAGCGGTCGCCCGTCGCCACGGGGCAGGCGGGGCTGTGTTCGCTCGCCAGTCCCGCGCGGCCATCGAGGCCGGGGTGTTCCACAACGACGTGGTCTGTGTCGGGGCGAAGGTCTGCCTGTTCCACCACCAGGCCGCGTTCGAGGATGTCGCGAGCCTGCAGGCCGACATCCGCGCCGCGGCCGCCGGCCGGTTCGAGCCGCAGTTCGTCGAGGTCGCGACCGCCGACCTGCCGCTGGACGACGCTATCCGCAGCTATCTGTTCAACTCGATGCTGGTCGCCCTGCCCGGCGAGGACCGCCTGACGCTGATCGCGCCCGGCGAGACACGGGATACGCCGCGCGCAAAAGCTGCCGTTGATCGCGCCATCGCCTCGAACGGTCCGATCGGTCGGGTGGAATACGTCGATGTCCGGCAGAGCATGCGCAACGGCGGCGGTCCCGCCTGCCTGCGACTGCGGGTGGTGCTGACCGACGCCGAGCTGGCCGCGGCCAATCCGGCCCAGCGGTTCGACGCCCGCCTGCACGACCGGCTCACCGCCTGGGCCAACAGCCACTACCGCGACCGCCTTCGCCCCGCCGACCTCGCCGACCCGCAACTGCTGCTCGAAAGCCGTCGGGCGCTGGACGAACTGACGGCGATCCTGGACCTGGGCGGCGGCTTCTATCCGTTCCAGCGATAGCGCGGGGACATGTACCGAAGGTACGTGTCCCCTAACTGCGCGGCTCGATTGGGGAACACGTACCTTCGGTACATGTCCCCAATGCATACGACTGCGTGCCCCGCGTGAAGACCCGGTCGGTGTCGAGAATGGCGTCGATCGGGATGTCCGCTGCGCCGGCCAGCCGCTCATAGATCGGGGCGAAGTCGTGCAGGGTGGCGTCGAGCAACGCCTGCAGCGACGGGATCACGAAATAGACCTGCTGGAAGTCGTCGATCCGGTAGGGCGTGCGCATCAGCCGCTCCAGATTGAAGCCGATCCGGTTGGGGGACGGGTCGTCGAGGGAAAAGAGCGACTCGGACCGCGAGGAGACGATGCCCGCGCCATAGATCCGCAGGCCTTCCGGCGTCTCGAGCAGCCCGAATTCCACTGTGTACCAGTAGAGTCGCGCCAGATTGTGCAACTGGCCCCGCCCCGCGGCGCGCAGGCCGCCCTCGCCATAGGCCTGCATGTAGTCGGCGAAGGTCGGATCGGTCAGCATCGGCACGTGGCCGAAGACGTCGTGGAAGATGTCCGGCTCCTGCAGATAGTCGAGCTGGTCGGCGCGGCGGATGAACTGACCGGCCGGGAAGCGTCGGTTGGCCAGGTGGTCGAAAAACACCTCGTCCGGAACCAGGCCCGGCACGGCGACGACCGTCCAGCCGGTCAGCTTGCGCAGGTCCTCGTTGATCTTGCGGAAGTCGGGAATGCCGCCCCGGTGCAGGTCGAGGGCATCGAGGCCGTGCAGGAAGGCGTCGCAGGCGTAGCCGGGGAGAAGGGCGGTCTGGCGCTCGTAGAGCAGGTCCCACACCGCATGCTCCGCCGCCGTATAGGCATTCCACCCCTGGTCGATGGTCCAGTCCGCCGCCGCGCCGGGCGGCGGACCGCTGTTGAAGCCGTCTGCGCTCATGAGGTGAGGATAGGGCGTTCGCCGCGCAAAGTCCGTTCGAAGGCGCCCCGGATTCGTCGGATTCGCGGAAGGATGTTGCGTGGAGTGGACGCCCACTTGTCATCCCGGCCGAAGCGCAGCGACGAGCCGGGACCCAGGTTCGGCCCACGCACGTCGGCTGGAACTTGATCTGGGTCCCGGATCGCCCCTTCGGGGCGTCCCGGATGACAAGAGGTCAGTGCGCGATGCGCGGCCGCATGTTGTAGTGGCCGTCCTCGAAGCCCTCGAAGATCAGCGAGGCGTGCGGGTGGCCCACCGGCTCACCGCTGTCGTCAGGCAGCAGGTTCTGCTCGGAGACGTAGGCGACGTAGGTGTTCTCGTTGTTCTCGGCCAGCAGGTGGTAGAATGGCTGATCCTTGTGCGGACGGATGTCCTCTGGGATCGAGTTCCACCACTCCTCGGTGTTGGCGAATTCAGGGTCGACGTCAAAGATGACGCCCCGGAACGGAAAGATCCGGTGCCTGACGACCTGGCCGATAGCGAATTTGGCGAGTCTGGCGTTCATAATCCGAGAATCTAGCGTGGCGGCCCTGACTGGAAGATGAACGTAGACGCCGGTTGCCGCTAGGCAAGTCCATGCCTTCCGTTGCGCGAAATGGGTCGCTACAGTCGTCGGCGAAACGAGGCGCCCGATCATGAGCGCCTGCGCAGACAGGTACGACACCATGTCGGAGGTGCCCAGCGCGCAAGGCGGTCCCCGCGGGGATCGCCGGGGGTCCCATGGGGGCTCGCCACCCGCTTACGCGGCGCTGGATCTTGGCACCAACAATTGCCGTCTGCTCGTCGCCACCCCGACCCAGGGCGGTTTTCGCGTGGTCGAGGCCTATTCGCGGATCGTCCGGCTCGGCGAGGGCCTGACGCTCACCGGCCGCATGTCCGACGAAGCCATGGACCGCGCCCTGGCCGCGCTGACGGTCTGCGCCGAGAAGGTCCGGCGGCGAAAGTGCGTCCGCATCAAGGCTGTCGCCACCCAGGCTTGCCGGCAGGCCGAGAACGGCGAAGAGTTCATTGCCCGCGTGGCCAGCGAGACCGGTCTGCGGCTGCAGATCATCACCCCCAAGGAAGAGGCCCAGCTGTCGGTGGCCGGTTGCGTCAACCTGCTGGATCGGCAGGCCGAGGCGGCCCTGGTGGTCGACGTCGGCGGCGGCTCGACCGAGCTGTCCTGGGTCGACCTGAAGGGGCAAGGGCTCGACGCCCGGCCGCGCCAGTTCGCGCCGTGGAAGCTGCCGATCAAGGCCTGGCTGTCGGTGCCGATCGGCGTCGTCACCCTGGCCGAGCGGTTTCCGGAAGCGGGCGACGACGTGCAGGGCTGGTTCCGGGCGATGGTCGAGGCGGTCAAGGAACGGATCGCGGCCTTCCAGCACGCCGAGCCGTTCCGGGCCGTGTTCGAGGCCGGCGGCGCGCACATGGTCGGCACATCCGGCGCGATCACGAGCCTGGCCGGCCTGCACCTTGACCTGCCGCGCTATGACCGCAACCGGGTCGACGGCCTGTGGATGACCCGGGCCGAGTGCGAGGCGACCACCGACAGGCTGCTGGCCTGGACCCCGCGGGAACGCGCCGACCAGCCCTGTATCGGCGCCGACCGCGCCGATCTGGTGCTCGCCGGCGCCGCGATCCTGCAGGCCGTGCAGGAGATGTGGCCCTGCGAACGGGTGCGGGTCGCCGACCGCGGTCTGCGCGAAGGGCTGCTGATGGGCCTGATGAGCGACGAACAACCGCGCCGGCGGCGACGCAAACGGGGCGGAGCGGCGCGGAAACCTGTACAAGCCCCCGCATGAGTGACGAAGAGCCCCCCAAACGCCGCATGGTCCGCCTGCCGACCGGCGGCAACGACGGCGTCGGCCGCGGCAAGCCCGCCCGCCTGAAGACTGCCAAGGGCCGCCGGCCCTCGTCCCAGGCGTGGCTGGAGCGTCAGATCAACGACCCCTTCTCGGCCGAGGCCCGCGCCATGGGCTATCGCAGCCGCGCGGCCTTCAAGTTCACCGAGATCGATGACCGGTTCAAACTGGTCAAGCCGGGCGTGAAGATCGTCGACCTGGGCTGCGCGCCGGGCGGCTGGGTGCAGATGGCGATCAAGCGCGGGGCGGGGAAGATCGTCGGCATCGACCTCTTGCCCGTCGACCCGCTGCCGCCGGCCGAGATGATCCAGATGGACTTCACCGACCCGGCGGCCGGGCCTCTGCTGATCGAGATGCTCGGCGGGCAACCGGACATCGTCCTGTCGGACATGGCCCCCAACACGGTCGGTCACCGCGAGACCGACCACCTGCGCATCGTCGGCCTGATCGAACTGGCCGCGGCCTTCGCCATAGAGACGCTCAAGCCGGGCGGGTCGTTCGTGGCGAAAGCCTTCCAGGGCGGCGAAACCGCCCAGATAATCCGCGACCTGAAGAAGCACTTCGACAAGGTCCAGCACGTGAAGCCCAAGGCCAGCCGGGCGGACAGCTCCGAGGTCTTCCTCGTGGCGACCGGGTTCAAGGGCTAGCGGCGCGCCGCCCGGTACATCGGGATCAGCCCCGGATGGTCGCCCGGCTTGATCAGGCCGATGACCTCGAAGCCGTGGCGCTCATAGAGCGGGACGTTCTTCGGGCTGGAGCTCTCAAGATAGGCGGGCAGGCCGTCGGCGTCGCAGCGGGCGAGGCCGGCTTTCAGCAGCGCTGAGCCCAGGCCCTGACCCTGCCGCGAAGGATCGACGCCGATCATCGACAGGTACCAGTGCGGCTCCTCGGGGTGATACTGGCCCATCAGTTCGCCGATCTGGCCGAGGGTCTCCAGCTTGTCTGGGCTGACCGTCTCGCCGACGAGGGCTCCGATCGCCTCGCCGTCGGCATTGACGCCCGGCGCCAGCCACAGGGCCGCCGCAGCGCCGTTGTCCGCGACCCAGGCTGTCCCCGCCGCCAGCGCGCCGCCCGCCATGGCGGTGGCCAGCCGGCTGAAGCTCGCGAGATAGCGCGGGGCTTCGGGGAACATGTAGCGGATTGCCGGATCGGTGGCGAAGGCGAGGGCGAGGATGTCCATCACCGGGTCGCGCTCGACCGGGCCCGTGGCCGGCGGCGCGATGCGAATGTCGATATCGTTCATGGCGTCCTGCGGAACCGGGTTCGACGAACCGTAGAGCTGAAATGGTGAGGCGGCTAGCCGAGGCATGGATTTCAGCATCAAATGATGCTAGTTTCCGTGCACTGGAGGCGACCGCCATGCGCACGACGCTGACCCTGGACGATGATTTGCTCGCAAGAGCGGTGGAACTGACGGGGATCTCCGAAAAGTCGGCGCTAGTTCGGGAAGCGCTCACGGCCCTGATCCAGCGGGAAGCCGCTCGGCGCCTCGCCCTGTTGGGCGGAAGCGAGCCGAACCTGCGGAACATTCCGCGACGGCGATCTGAGCCCGCATGATCCTGGCGGACACGTCCGTCTGGGTGGCCCATCTGCGGGTCGCCGATCCCCTGTTCACAGCGCGGCTGAATGCGGGAGAAATCCTGGCCCATCCGTTCGTCATCGGCGAGCTGGCGATGGGAAATCTGGGCCAAAGGGCCGGCACGCTCCAGTTTCTCGACGAGTTGCCCAAGAGCGTCGCCGCCAGTGATATCGAGGTGCGGGGCCTGATCGAGCGCTATCGTCTCCATGGGCTGGGTATCGGCTTCATCGACGCCCATCTGTTGGCCAGTTGCAGATTGACCCCCTCCGCCCGCCTCTGGAGTCGTGATCGGCGGCTCCACGAGGCGGCCGAGCAGCTATCTCTTGCGGTAAAGCCACCGCAATAGGCAGCCGTCCCGCCCTCAACCGTTGACAGCGCCCCCCTTTGCCACGATACCGCGCCCGCAAAACGGAGACTCCCATGGAGATTCGCGAAGGGCTCACCTTCGACGATGTTTTGCTCGAACCCGGTCCGTCGGAAGTCATGCCGACGCAGGTCTCTACGACCTCCAGGTTCACGCGTGAGATCAGTCTGAACATCCCGCTCGTGTCCGCCGCGATGGACACGGTGACCGAAAGCCGGCTGGCCATCGCCATGGCCCAGGCCGGCGGCATGGGCATCCTGCACCGCAACCTGACCATCGAGGAGCAGGCCGACCAGGTCCGCGAGGTGAAGCGGTACGAGAGCGGCATGGTCATCAATCCGCTGACCATCAACCCCGACACGACCCTGGCCGAGATCCGCGAGATCAAGGCGAGGCGCAAGATTTCCGGCTTCCCGGTGGTCGAGCCCGGCAGCGGCAAGCTGGTCGGCATCCTGACCAACCGCGACATGCGGTTCGAGACGGACGACCGGCTCAGGGCCGAGGCCCTGATGACCCGCGAGGGGCTGATCACGGTGCGCGAAGGCATCGACTCGGCGGACGCGCTCAGCCTGCTCAAGACCAACAAGATCGAGCGGCTGATCGTCGTCGATGACGAGGGCCGGGCCGTCGGCCTGATCACCGTCAAGGACATCGACAAGGCTCACGACCACCCCAACGCCGCCAAGGACGAGAAGGGCCGGCTGCGCGTCGGCGCCGCCTCGACGGTCGGTGACGCGGGCTTCGAGCGGTCGATGGCGCTGGTCGAGGCCGGCGTGGACGTTGTCGTCATCGACACCGCTCACGGCCACTCCAAACAGGTCGCCGACGCCGTCGCCCGGCTGAAGCGCGAGACCAATCGCGTGCAGATCGTCGCCGGCAATATCGCCACCTACGACGCGGCCCGCGCCCTGATCGACGCCGGCGCCGACGCGGTGAAGGTCGGGATCGGTCCGGGCTCGATCTGCACCACCCGGATCGTCGCCGGGGTGGGCGTCCCGCAGCTGACCGCCATCTCCGAGGCCTACCGCGCCGCCCGAGACAGCGACGTGCCGGTCATCGCCGACGGCGGCATCAAGTATTCGGGCGACCTGGCCAAGGCGATCGCCGCCGGCGCCAGCGTGGCCATGATGGGCTCGATGTTCGCCGGCACCGAGGAGGCGCCCGGCGAGGTGTTCCTCTACCAGGGCCGTTCCTACAAATCCTACCGCGGCATGGGCTCGCTGGGGGCCATGGCCCGCGGATCGGCCGACCGCTACTTCCAGAAGGAAGTCACCGACACCTTCAAGCTGGTGCCGGAAGGGATCGAGGGGCAGACGCCGTTCAAGGGGCCGATCGCCCCGGTCATCCATCAGCTGGTCGGCGGCCTGCGCGCCGCCATGGGCTATGTCGGCGCGCCTGACATCGCCCAGTTCCAGTCGCGGGCGAAGTTCATCCGCATCACCGGCGCCGGTCTGCGCGAGAGCCACGTCCATGACGTGATGATCACGCGGGAAGCGCCCAACTACCCGAGCAACGTCTGACGCCCGGGTCACAAGGGGGGACTACAGTATGACGTTCGAGCTTTACATGCTGGCCTGGACGCTGGTCCTCGCCTTCGTCCAGATCCTGGCCTTCGACATGGCCCGCACGGGTCAGTACGGCCTGAAGTGGAACACCGGCGCCCGCGACGAGGACATGCCGCCGCTGTCGCCCATCGCCAACCGGCTGCAACGGGCGCAGAACAACCTCTTCGAGACCCTGCCGCTGTTCATCGCCGCTGTCCTGATCGCCCATGTGGCGGACAAGAACAGCGCCCTGACGCACAACGGCGCGCTGATCTATCTGGTCGGCCGGGTCGTCTATGTTCCGCTCTACGCCTTTGGCGTGAAGCAGATCCGCTCGCTGGTGTGGCTGGTCAGCACGGCCGGTCTTCTGATGATTTTCTGGGCCATCCTGGCCACCTGATATTGGGTGTTTGATTGCGTGACGGCGGGCGGTTAGCGGCGGCGATCCAGGTCCTCGAGGATATCGAGACGCGCCACAAGCCTGCCCGCATGGCGCTCAAGGGCTGGGGCGAGTCCGCGCGGTACGCGGGCTCGAAGGACCGCGCCTTTGTCTCCGGCCTGACCCTCGACGTGCTGCGCAAGCGGCGGTCGCTGGGCTGGATGATGGGTGAGGACACCGCGCGAGCGGCTGTCCTCGCCGCCGTCCGGTTCGGCTGGGGCTGGCCGATCGAGCGGGTCGCGGAGGCTGCAGGCGACAGCGAGCACGGCATCGGCGGCCTGACCGAGGCCGAGCTTTCATCCCTGAACGCACCGAACGCCGCCGCCGCGCCGGCGCCGGTGGCCGGCGACTATCCCGACTGGCTGGAACCGCACATCACGCGCGTCTTCGGCGAGGCGCGGGCGGCCGAGATGGCGGCGCTGACCGACCGCGCGCCGGTCGATCTGCGGGCCAACACCCTGAAGACTGATGCCGACCGCGCCGCGAAGGCGCTGAACCCGCTGCACGCGGTCCCGGCCGGCATTCTGCCGAACGCGTTCCGCATTCCCGCACCGGCCGCCACCGACCGGGCTGGATCGGTCGAGACGATCCCGCAGTTCGGCAAGGGTTGGTTCGAGGTCCAGGACCTGGGCAGCCAGATCGCTGCCGCCTGCGCCGGGGACATCAAGGGCAAACAGGTGCTCGACTTTTGCGCCGGTGGCGGCGGCAAGACGCTCGCCCTTGCCGCGGCCATGGGCAACACCGGCCAGCTCTACGCCCACGACAGCGACGCCCGCCGGATGGCCGACATCATCCCCCGCGCCACTCGAGCCGGAGTGCGCAACCTGCAGATCCGCTCGCCGGTCGAGGCCGAGCCGCTCAAGGGGATGGAAGCGAAGATGGACCTGGTGTTCGTCGACGCGCCCTGCACCGGCGCGGGCACCTGGCGGCGGCATCCGGACTCCAAGTGGCGCCTGTCGCCTGAACAGCTTGAGCGCCGCATCGCCGAGCAGGACCAGGTGCTCGACCAGGCCTGCGCCTATGTGAAGCCGGGCGGCCGGCTGATCTATGTGACCTGCTCGATCTTCGCCGAGGAGAACGAGGACCGCATCGCCGCCTTCCTGGTCCGCACGCCGGGCTTCGCCGTTGTCCCCGCCGGCTTCGAGGCGGTTGCTGGGCACGCGACCCCCGAAGGCTTCCTGCGCCTCACCCCCCTGAGCGCGGGGACGGACGGCTTCTTCGTGGCGGTGCTGGAGCGGACAAAGTGATCGCTCTTGCCGCCACCTTGATGGCAGCGGTCGTGTCCTGGCCCGACCTGCCGACCACGGGGTTCGTCTCGGGCCGAGCGGCGACCGATGTCGATATCATCGCCGGCAACGCGGTCTTTTCCCAGGGCAGCGCGCCGGGCATTTCCAGCCCGCTGCTGCTGGCCATTCCGCAGTACGCCTGCTGGACGGGCGAGAACGCCGGCCGCCAGCCGGTGATCCTGATCCAGGCCGAGACCGGCCTGATGGGCGATCTGGTCGGCCTGCGCACCCCCCGCGGCGAGGAGATCGCCGCACCTCTCTCTGAAGTCGCGCTGCTCGGACAGCAGCGTCCCGCTGACAAGGACTGCCAATGAAGCCCGCTCACCAGCCCGTCCTGATCGTCGATTTCGGCAGCCAGGTGACGCAGCTGATCGCCCGCCGGGTGCGGGAGGCGGGCGTCTATTGCGAGATCCATCCGTTCGACAAGGTCGAGGCGCTGGTCGACGCCTTCCAGCCGGCGGCGATCATCCTGTCGGGCGGCCCGGCCAGCGTGCTGGAGGCCGACAGCCCGCGCATCGGGACGAAGCTGTTCGAGCTCGGCGTGCCGCTGCTGGCGATCTGCTATGGCGAGCAGCTGCTGTGCGACGTGCTGGGCGGCAAGGTCGAGGGCGGCCACGCCGGCGAGTTCGGCCGCGCCGAGGTGACAATCGAAAAGGCCAGTCCACTGTTCGAGGGACTGGCCGACGTCGGCGGTCTGGAAACGGTCTGGATGAGCCACGGCGACCGCGTCACTGCCATTCCCGAAGGCTTCGAGGTTATCGGCACGTCGACGGGCGCGCCGTTCGCCGCCATCGCCAATGACGCCCGCAGGATCTACGGCGTGCAGTTCCACCCCGAGGTCATCCACACCGTCAGCGGTGCGCGGATCTACAGAAACTTCCTGTTCAACATCGCGGGCCTCAAGGGCGACTGGACCATGGCCGCCTTCAAGGCCGAGTCGATCGCCCGCATCCGCGAGCAGGTCGGCAAGGGCCGGGTGATCTGCGGCCTGTCGGGCGGGGTCGACAGCTCGGTGGCCGCCGTGCTGATCCACGAGGCCATCGGCGACCAGCTGACCTGCGTCTATGTCGACACCGGCCTGATGCGGAAGGGCGAGAGCGAGCAGGTCGTCTCGCTGTTCAAGAACCACTACAACATCCCGCTGATCCACGTTGATGCAGCTGATCTTTTCCTCGATGCGCTCGAAGGCGTCAGCGACCCGGAGACCAAGCGCAAGACCATCGGCAAGCTGTTCATCGACGTGTTCGACGCCGAGTCGGCGAAGATCGAGGGCGCAGAGTTTCTCGCCCAGGGCACTCTCTATCCGGACGTGGTCGAGAGCGTGTCCGCCCGGGGCGGGCCGTCGGCCGTCATCAAGAGTCACCACAACGTCGGCGGCCTGCCGGACTACATGAAGCTGAAGCTGGTCGAGCCGCTGCGCGAGCTGTTCAAGGACGAGGTCCGGGCGCTCGGCGTCGAGCTGGGCCTGCATCCGGACTTCGTCGGCCGCCACCCGTTCCCCGGGCCCGGCCTGGCTATCCGCATCCCCGGCGAGATCACCCGCGAGAAGGTCGCCGTTCTGCAGCAGGCCGACGCCATCTATCTCGACGAGATCCGCAAGGCCGGCCTCTACGACAAGATCTGGCAGGCCTTCGCCGTGCTGCTGCCGGTCAAGACGGTCGGCGTCATGGGCGACGCCCGCACCTACGAAAACGTCCTGGCCCTGCGTGCGGTGACCTCGACCGACGGCATGACCGCCGACTTCTTCGAGTTCCCCTGGGACGTGCTCGGCAAGACCGCCACCCGGATCATCAACGAGGTCCGCGGCGTGAACCGTGTGGTCTACGATGTGACCAGCAAGCCGCCCGGAACCATCGAGTGGGAATGACCACGGACGCATGACGGCGAAGAAGCCCCCGGCCTCGGCCAAACGGCTGACGGCGAGCAATCTCGAGGCGCTGGGCGCCGAGAGGCTGGCGGCGCTGTTGCTCGAGCTCAGTGACAGCCAGCCGGCGCTCAAGCGGCGCCTGCGGATGGAGCTTTCGGCCGAGATCGGCGCGGAGGCGCTGGCCGAGGAGATCGACAAGCGGCTGGCGATGATTGCCGGCAGCAAGGCCAAGATCTCCTGGCGAAAGCGACCCGAGTTCATTCTCGACCTGTCGGTGCTGCGACGGATGATCGCCGGCAAGCTGGCCGATCTGGACGCCGGGATCGCCATGCGGCGGCTCTGGACCTTCCTCGACCTGGCCGACGGCCTGTCGCTGCGGGTCAAGGATCCGAAGGGCGAGCTCGACCAGGTCTTCGCCGCCGCGGCGGAGGACATGGCGACGCTGGCGCCGCAGGCGCCGGCCGACATCGCCCTGGCCGGCGAGGTCGCCGACATGCTGTTCGGCGGCAGCTCGGCCTGGGGCGAACGGCTCGGCCCGGCCCTGGCGGCCTTTGGTCAGCCGTTCGCGGCCGCCGTGCTGGCCGAGCTCAACAGCCGCATCGCCGCGCGGCCGGCGCTCAAGCCGTCCCTGCGGGTCATCCGCGCCGTGGCCGATGCGGCGGGCGACGTGGACGCCTTTCTCGAGACCGTGCCATCGACCCTGCGCCATGATCCCGGCACGGCAGCGGCGGTCGGACGGCGGCTGCTGACGGCCGGTCGGGTCGATGAGGCGCTGGCGACGTTGCAGGCGGCCGACCCCCGCAACCGGGCCCGCGGCCTGGATGGTCGGCCTGATCCCGCCGCCGAGCCATGGTACGCGGTCTGGATCGAAACCCTTGACCAGGCCGGAGAGACCAGGGCGGCCCACGAGGAGCGCTGGGCGACCTTCGAGCGGACGCTGTCAGCCGCCCAGCTGCGCCGGTTCCTCAAGGCGCTGCCCGACTTCGATGACGTCGAGGCGATGGACCGGGCATTCGAGGTCGCCGCGCGATATCCGAACTTCGGCGACGGTCTCGCGTTCCTCATGGACTGGCCGGCCTTGCCGGAAGCCGCAGCGATGATCCTGGCCCGGCGGGACGAGGTGGCGGGTGACGCAGCGGACCTCGCTGACTGGTCCGCACGGCTGGACGCCCGCTATCCGCGTGCCGCGCTGGTGCTACTCCGGACGGCCATCACCCTGTTGTGGAGCGACCACCGGACCCGGGCCGAGGCCGAGCCTCTGGCGGATGAGGCCGAGGCGCTTGCCCGCCGCATCGGCGACGTCGACGGTCTCGAGACCCACGAGGCCTTCGCCCTGCGGCTGACCGCGCGCCGGTCAGGTCCCTGGCGGCGCTAGGGCCGGTCCGGCGCTAACGCGCCATGTAGGCGTCCAGCGTCTCGTGGTAGTGGCGGATCCTGCTTTCCTGGTAGCGCGCCAGGGTGACCCCCGGCTTGCGGGATGTACGCAGGCCGCGCTGGATGCGCATCAGGTTGTCGGTGTCCTGGTCGGCGACCATCGCCGCTGACCCCAGTTCCGGAGCGTCCGACCATTTCTGGTCTTCGGTCAGCATCCGCATCGTCGCCGGCTCCGGATGGCTTCCGTCAGGCGCCTTCGAGAACAGGAACATGATCTCCATGATCGAGCGCTCGGGATCGTCCTTGTAGGGCCGGAACCGGTAGGTGATCGGCAACGCCTGACCGCCCCAGGGGACCATGTTCGGGAACAGCATGTACTCAATCAGGTCGAGCGACTCGGTGTCGGACAGGGCCGACATGTCCCGGCCCGAAGAGCGCGAGATCTTCTCGCGGGCGCGTTCGGCCAGCTTGCCCCGAGCCGTCTCGCCTGCGCCGACCTCGATCGGTTTGCCGGCGAAGAAGGGCACATCGCGGCGCATCTGTTCGATGGTCTTTTCCGGCGGGAGGTCAGCCACAGCCGGGCTGGGCACGCCTTGGACGCTGATCATCCGGCTGACGTGCCGCACGCCGGGCCAGACATCGTACTGGGTGTTGGTGTCGCCATAGTAGCCGAGCACCTGCGGATGGGCGAAGGCGACATGGTAGGCCTCGACGAAGGCCTCCATCGCCAGCTTCCAGTTGCAGGGCATGATCTTGGCGACGTGGGCGGCCTTGTAGCGATCCTCGAGATCGAAGGCCGCGAAATGCTCGGGCAGGTTCTCGAGGTAGGACTCAAGCGGTTCGCAGTCCGGGTCGAAGTTGACGAAGACGAACCCGCCCCAGGTCCCGACCTTCGCCTCGGGCAGGGACATCGTCGCCTTGTCCACATGCGGAAAGTCCCATTCACCGGGGATGGTGATCAGCTTGCCGTCCAGGCTCCAGGTGAAGCCGTGGAACGGACAGCGGAACTGCTTCACGCACCCGCCTTCGGTGCGCAGCAGGGTGCCGCGATGGAGGCAGGAATTGATGTAGGCGCGGTACTGGCCCGGCGCCGCGTGGACCACGATCAGGGAGTCGTGGACGATCTCGTAGACGATGTGATCGCCGACATTCGGGATTTCCTCGACGCGACAGGCCAGCTGCCAGGTCTTCCGCCAGACCTTTTCGACCTCCTTCTCGTGCCATTCGCGGGAGAAGTAGCGCTCGATCGAAACGTCGGCAGTGGACTGACCGGCGGCAGGGGATTCCTGGCGCATCAGGGCCGGGGCGGGGTTTGTGTCGCCCTCGAACACGGTCTGGACGGACGGCCCGGGCCGTTGCGCGATGATGTCCATGAAACCTCCCACGGTTCTTTTCAGCGATTGTGGTCAGGTGGTAGGTTCCGGGCAATGAAAAGCTTGCAGCATACCCCCCTGACCACCGTGACCCTTGCGGTCGACTTCCGGGGGATGACGACCATCGGACAGACGCCGGCCGGCCTGCGCCGCATCGCGCCGGTGACGGGCGGGACCTTCGCCGGCGAGCGGTTGAACGGCACGGTTCTGGGCGGCGCTGACTGGGTGATCAACCGGCCTGACGGGACGATGGTCATCGACGTGCGCCTGACCCTGCAGACAGACGACGGCGCAACGATCTACCTGACCTATCAGGGTCACTTTCTTGCGCAGCCAGAGGCTATGGCCAGGTTCAGCAAGGGTGCGCTCCTCGATCCGGCCGAATACTCGCTGGCGATCATCGCCCGGTTCGAGTGCGGCGATCCGCGATACAGCTGGCTCAACGACGTCGTGGCGGTCGGAACCGGCGAACAGACGGCGACCGGCCCGATCTATTCGATCTTCGAGATCGGCTGAGCGCCATGACCGCCACGCTCCACGGCATCAAGGCCTGTGACACGATGAAGAAGGCCCGCGACTGGCTGGACGGCGCGGGCGTGGCCTACGCCTTCCACGACTACAAGGTCGCCGGGATCGACAGGGCCACTCTCGAGCGCTGGGCCGGGCAGGTCGGCTGGGAGCTGCTGCTCAATCGAGCCGGCACGACCTTCCGGAAGCTCCCCGACGCCGACAAGGCCGGGCTTGATCAGACGAAGGCCATCAGCCTGATGCTGACGCAACCCTCGATGATCAAGCGGCCGGTGCTGGACGTGGATGGCGCTCTGACCGTGGGGTTCAAGCCGGACACATACGCCAGGGTGTTTGGCCAGATCTGACCGCGGCTCTCGCGCCCCGGGTGGCGTACAGAGCGGCGCAAGAAAATTTCCACGCCCCTGCATCCAGGCTGCGGATCGGTGGCGACTACCTCTCAGAAAGGCGCGATGATCGCGCCGGGGCTGGAGGCGAAGTTCATGGAAGACCTGTTCCGTTCCTACTGGTGGCTGTTGTTCCCGATGGCCTGGTTCATCATCGTCGGCTGGCGCGCCTGGCTGCGCTACCTGCGCCGTCGCGACACGGTCGATCTCATCAAGTCCTACGCCGCGAGCGGCAAGGACATCCCGGCAGGCCTGATCGACAAGCTCAGCCGTCGTTCGGAGGGCTAGGGCAATGGACACCTTCGAAGACCTGTTCCGGTCCTACTGGTGGCTGCTGTTCCCGCTGTTCTGGTTCATCGCCAGCGCATGGCAGAGCCTGATGAACCTGCGGCGTCACCGCGACACGCTCGACCTGATCAAGACCTATGTCGCCAGCGGCAGGGAAATCCCGCCGGGGTTGATGGAAAGCCTGAACAAGTCCTCGTCCGACGAAGACTGGGACCGCGATGAGGGGCGCGGCCGCCGCAGCCGGCGCCATTACGGCGGGCGAGGCGTCGGCGGCTGGCCGAACGTGGCGCTGTTCGGGTCGCTGGCCCTCGGGTTCGGCTATGCCGCCCAGACTGATCTGTACGAGGCGGGGCCGGCGTTCCTGATCGTCAGCTTCGTGATGGGCGCTGTTTGCCTGTCCTCGCTGGTGGCGACCCTCATGATGCGGACGCCGAAGGACTGACGGTGGACGCGCCGCTGGTCAGGGCGGCCCGGGGCGGCTCCCAGGCTGCCTTCGGGCGACTTGTGGAGCGGCACCAGCAGGGTCTGCGCCGGTTCCTGCGCCGAGCCGCAGGGACGGATGCCGACGACGTCGCCCAGGAGGCCTTTGTCACCGCCTGGAGCAGCCTGAACCGGTTGCGCGACGACGACGGCTTCCGGCCCTGGCTCTACGGGATCGCCTGGCGAAAGGCGCTTACGATGAACCGCTCCGCCGCCCGTTCCGCCCGACGCGATCACGCCTGGACGCAGGAGCGGGACGGGGAGACGTCCGGATTGGGCGCTGAGGACCGTCTCGCGCTCGAGGCCGCGATGGCGAAGCTTCCCGGCGACCAGCGCGCCGCGGTGACGCTCTGTCTGGCGGACGGCTGGTCGCACAGCGAGGCGGCGGATGCGCTGGGTCTGCCGCTGGGCACGATCAAGTCGCATGTCGCGCGCGGTCGGGATAAGCTGTTGAGTGTATTGGGAGACAAGCCATGACGGCCGAGCAGCGTCTTTCCGCCTTCCTCCGGGAAGGACAGGGCCCCGAACACGATCCGGTCTTCATCGCGGAGATTTCGCGGAGGGTAGCCCGCCGCGAGCTGCTGCTCGGGCTCACGAACAGCGCGGTGCTGGCCGTGGCCGCCGCCGTCGTGCTCTGGGCCTGTGCACCCGCGCTCAGCGCCCTGATCGAACCGGTGTCCCGGATGCTGGCGCCCGCTGCGGCGGTGCTGACCCTGACCATCGCGTTTCTGATGATCAGCCGGAACCTTTCGGCACCCCGTTTGCGTCTTTAGATCCGCGTTACGAAGATTTCATCCGGCGCGCCGCATCCGTTGGCCTCCGCCGGCGCCTCTTATCAGTCAGAAGGCGGCCCGATCAGGCGTCGTCGAATGATCAACGAGGACATCCTATGGACTTCACCATCCTGATCCCGATCAGCATGTTCGCCATGATCGGCGCCATCGTGATCGTGCCATCCTGGCTGAAGAGCCGTGAGCGGCGCGAACTGCACGCGACGCTCCGCGCCGCCATCGACAAGGGTCTGCCGCTGCCGACCGAAATCATCGACGCCATGACCAAGAACGTGAAGGTCGCGCCGACCTCGCTGAGCGATCTGCGCACCGGCATCATCTGGCTCGCTGTCGGCCTGGGCATCGGCGCGTTCGGGTTCGTCGTCGGCTTTGATGAAGCGGACGCCTTCCACCCGCTGCTGGGGATCGGCGCGATCCCGGCGATCATCGGTCTGGCCTATATCGTCCTCAGCTTCTTCAACCCCAACAAAGCCAGGTAGCCCCGACCGGATCGGGATTGGAAGGGGAGCGCAAGCACATGGCCGGGGTCAGAACACCCGCCAGTCTGCACGATGTCGAGCTCGCCGCCCTTGCGGCGGCGGGCGACCGGCCGGCCTTTGGCGAACTGGTTCGCCGTCACGGGTCGGCGGTGCGGGGATTGCTGCGGCGCATGGGCGCCGAGCCGTCGCTGGCTGACGATATCGCGCAGGACGCCTTTCTCGCCGCCTTCGAGCGCGTCTCGGAGTTTCGGGGGGAGGGCACCTTTTCGGCCTGGGTCCGAAAGATCGCGGCGAGGCTTTATGTGCGTCGCTGGCGCAAGGAGTCACGCTTCGATGTCGAGGCCGAGAATCTTGAGGATAGTCACGGCGGGGAGGTTTCCGCGGCCGCCCGCATCGATCTGGACGAGGCGATGAAGACGCTCTCGCCCGCGGAACGGATGTGCGTCTCGCTCTGTTACGGAGCTGGGCTTTCGCATGCCGAAGCAGCCGAGGCCTTGAATGCGCCTTTGGGAACGGTCAAATCCCATGTCAAACGTGGTCTGGATAAGCTCCGACTCCGACTTGCGCCGCCTGAAGGCGCAACGAGCGAGCCGGCGGGGAGTAGGGGTCATGGCTGAGCTTGATTTCGAGATGAAGCTCGACCGGATGTTCAACGAACCTCCGGTCATGGCGGATGCCGAAGCGTTTGCCCGGCTGGTTGAGTTGCGGCTCGACCGCGGCTGGAACCTGCGCCAGGTCGGAATCGGGGCCGCCGGCCTCGTCGCGGGCCTGGTCGGAGTCAGCCAGTTGCTGGGCTCGGGCCTTCTGTTCGACGCCGGCGAGGCGACACAGCGCAATGCCGTCGCCTTCACCAGCAGCGTCAATGGCCTTGTGCAGACGAGCGAGAACATCTCGGCGCTGCCGTTCGGCGGCGAGGTCTTGTGGCTGGCGGCGGCGCTGGGTGTTATGGCGCTGGCGTTCGCCGTCACCCGGGCGGTGGAAGAGTTCCAGTAATCCGCAGGAGGGCTTCCTGTCCGCCCAACGTGAACAGTCCGTTCGCCGCATCGCCGCGCCGGATATTGCCGCCCGCAAGGGCGGCGAACCGATCGTCTGCCTGACCGCCTACACCGCGCCGGTCGCGGCCATCTTCGATGAGGTCTGCGACCTGCTGCTGGTCGGCGACTCGGTCGGGATGGTCGTCCACGGGCTGCCCAACACCGTCGGCGTCACGCTGGAGATGATGATCCTGCATGGCCAGGCGGTGATGCGCTCAGCGCGCAAGGCCATGGTCGTGGTCGACATGCCCTTTGGCTCATACGAGGGCGATCCTCGCGTTGCCTATGAAAACGCCGCCCGGATCATGAAGGAAACCGGCTGTCAGGCCGTGAAGGTCGAGAGCGGTCCCACCGTGCCGGCCACGATCCAGTACCTGGTCCAGCGCGGTATCCCGGTGATGGGCCATGTCGGTCTGCGCCCGCAGGCCGTTCTCGTCGACGGGGGCTTCAGGGCGAAGGGCCGGACCGAGGACGAGCGCACGCGCATTCTGGCCGAGGCGCACGCCACGGCCGACGCCGGCGCGTTCGCCGTGGTAGTCGAGGGGGTGGCCGAGCCGCTCGCCCGGGACATCACCGCCGCCATTGCCCCGCCGACCATCGGCATCGGCGCCAGCGCCGGCTGCGACGGCCAGATTCTCGTCAGCGACGACATGCTGGGCCTGTTCGACTGGACGCCGAAATTCGTCCGCCGCTACGCCGATCTGCGCGGCGAAATCGGCCGGGCGGCCGCCGCCTACAGCGCCGATGTCCGCGCGCGCCGGTTCCCCGGCGAGGCTGAGACCTACTTCTCGAAAAAGTCGTGACTTTTCGGTGGTCACGCCGCGTTGCAGCGGCGCGGCTCACCCTATAGGTTCCGCAGCCTCAATCAGCGGATTTCCCGGAGCGCCCGTTCGTGGTCGATGTATTTGAAGAGGTCGAGGACCAGATCCGCACCGAGCGGTTCAAGGCCCTCGCGATCAAGGCCCTGCCCTGGGTTCTGGGTGTGGCCGCTGCGGCCCTGATCGCCGCCCTCGCGTTCTGGGGCTGGGACTCCTACGGCAAGTCCAGGGCGGACAAGGCCTCCGAAACCTACATGGCCGCGCTCGAGGCGGCGTCGCAGGGCGACCAGGCCGGCGCCTACGCCAAGCTCAGCGAAGTCGTCGGCTCCGGCGCCCGCGGCTACAAGGGCCTGGCGCTGATGACCCAGGGCGGCATGCGCATGGAAGCGGGCAAGACCGAAGAAGCGGTCAAGCTCTGGGACGAGGCCGCGAAGGCGTCGTCCGATCCCGTGCTCGGCGACCTGGCCCGCCTCAAATCCGCCTTGGCGCTTCTGGATACCGCTCCCTACAAGGACCTTGAGGGGAGGCTGACACCGTTGACGGAAGAGAAGCGTCCCTACCGCCTCCCGGCGCGCGAGGCTCTCGCATTCGCCCGGCTGATGGCGGGCAAGACCAGCGAGGCGAAGTCGGACTTCACCTACCTGTCCCAGGTCCTCGGGGCCACGGACGGCATGCGCCAGCGCGCCCAGGCCGCGCTCGCCCTGATCGAATCCGGCTCCGCCGGCGCCATTCCGACCGCCGCCAGGGCCGCCGCCTTGCTGCCGCCGCCTCCGCCGCAGATGCCGGGAGGTCCGATGGGCCCCGGCGGTCCGCAAGCCCAGGGAATTCCGCAATGATCTCGCGTCACGTCGGCGTCGCCGTCCTTTTCGCCGGCGCCATGGCCCTCGGAGGCTGCTCCACAGTGAGCGCCGTCGGCGATGCGGCCGGCAAGCTCGTTCCGTCCTTCGGCAAGAAGGACAAGCCGCAGGAAGTGGCCGGCGACGGCCGCCGGATTTCGATCATCGCCTTCGACCAGCGGGTCGAGGCGGCCGAGGCGCTCAAGGGCGTCGAGTTCTTCCTGCCGCCCGCCCTGCCTCAGACCGAATGGCCGCAACCGGGCGGCCTGGGCGAACAGAACGTCGAGAACGTCGAGGCCGCTCCGGCCTTCGAGATCGCCTGGCGTCGCGGCTTCGGCAAGGGTTCGGCCCGCTCGTTCCACATCACCACGCCGCCGATCGTGTCCGGCGGTCGGGTCTATGTGATGGATGCCGAAACCGATCTGGCCGCGATTGACGCCCAGACCGGCGCGATCATCTGGAAGAAGTCGGTCCGCCCGCGCGTCAAGCGCGACAAGGACGGCTTCGGCGGCGGCATCGCGTTCGCCGATGGCAAACTCTACGTCTCGTCGGGCTTCCGCATGGTCGCCCAGGTCGATGCCGCCACCGGTGAGCCCGGCTGGAAGCGTATGACCGATGCACCGATCCACGGCGCTCCGGTCGTCAGCCATGGCCGCATGTTCGTCGTCAGCACCGACAACGAACTGCTGACCTTCGACACCGCCACGGGCGCGCCCGGCTGGACCTTCCAGGCCCTGGTCGAGCCGGCCCGTATCCTGGCCTCGCCCAGCCCGGCGCTTTCCGGCGACACGGTCGTCGCCGCCTTCGCGTCCGGCGAAGTGGTGGCCCTGCGCACCGCCAATGGCAACGACCTGTGGAACAACACCCTGTCCAAGGCCAGCCGAACAACGGCTCTGTCCGAGATCCGCGACGTGGCCGGCCGCCCGGTGATCCACCAGGGCGACGTCTACGCCGCCAGCCATGGCGGCATCTTCGCCGCGACCGATCTGCGTACCGGTCAGGCGCGCTGGTCGCTGCCCGTGGCCTCCATCGGCAGCCCCTGGGCCGCCGGCGATGTGGTCTATGTGATCTCGCAGGCCGGGGAAGTGATCTGCGCCTCCCGTGAGAGCGGTCAGGTCTACTGGATCAAGGACCTCAACGCCGGCGTAAAGAAGAGCAAGGACCGCGCCCTGTTCAGTGGGCCGGTGCTCGCTTCGGACCGTCTCGTTGTCCTGTCGAGCGACGGCCGCGCCATCGCCCTGAACCCGAAGACGGGTGAAGTGCTCAAGACGCTGAAGATCGGT
>CAIOHT010000019.1 GCA_903858185.1 uncultured Caulobacterales bacterium | reverse complement strand
GCGATGCTGCCGGCGGGGTCATCGCCGCGAGCGTCCACGCCACGCTCGAGACGGTGACAGCCCAGCGCGGACGGCCGCTGGAAGACGGCGAAGTCGACCTCATCACCCGGGCGATGGCCTCGCGCGGCGCGCGGGTGACGGGCGCGGCCTATGTGCTGGGCATGCAGACACTGCATGCCGCCGGACGGGCCGTGGCGGCGGTCCATGAGCGGTTCGATGTCCTGGTCAGCTCGACCCTTGGCTCCCCGCCGATCCCGAAGGGCTCCCTGAGGGGTGATCCGCTGGACCTCGGCGGCTACGGTCCGCGCCTGTTCGCCTTCATGCCCAACACCCAGCTGTTCAACGTCACCGGCCAGCCGGCGATGACCGTGCCCCTGGCCTGGAGCAGGGCCGGCCTGCCGATCGGCATCCAGTTCGCCGCGCCGATGGGGGATGAGGCGACCCTGTTCCGGCTGGCGGGTCAGCTGGAGCAGGCGCAGCCGTGGGCGGACAGGCGGGCGCCGTTTGGCGGGTAAACCTGTCATCCCGGAAGTCGCGCAGCGGCTATCGGGACCCAGATTCTGCTTCAGCCATAAAGGCTGGGAATCAATCTGGGTCCCGGATCGGCCTTGCGGGCCGTCCGGGATGACAGTGAAGGTAGGGCGTCAGCCGCTCAGCCCCCACCCCACACGCGCGGACTCGATCCGCTCGAGCTTGTCCGCCAGCGGTGTCCAGTCGTCGTGTTCGGCGATGGCGGCCCAGAGCGACTCGACCTCGTCGACCAGCAGCTCTTCCGGCTCGGCGCCGGCGAAGAAGGGATGCGTCAGTCGCTCGGGCCGGTCGGCCTCGAACCCGGCCAGCAGCGCGCGGAAGGCCGTGAAGGCTTCCCCGTCGTATATTCCCGCCCGCGCGCTGGCCATTGCCCTGCGCTCATCGCCGCAGAACCAGTCGAAGAAGAACGGCTCCCAGCGCAGGGCCTCGCCGCCCTCGGCCAGGGCGCGGAAGGCGGCGTTGACCAGGTCGATGTCAGAGTCCCCGCCCTGCTCCTTCAGCCCCAGCCGCGCCAGCATGGCGGTGCGCAGTTCATCGCGGTAGGCCGGCGCGAACCCGTTCAGCGCGGCGATCAGGGCGTCGGACTCCGCCACCAGCGACAGGCACCCGGCCAGCTGCTGCAGATTCCAGAACGCCGCCTCCGGCTGGCGTCCGAAACTGTAGAGACCGGTCTCGTCGAAGTAGGCGGCGATGAAGTTGGGATCATTGTGCGGCAGGAACCGCCAGGGGCCGTAGTCGAAGCTCTCGCCGGTGACGACCATGTTGTCGGTGTTGAGCACTCCGTGGACGAAGCCGGCGCTCATCCAGCGAGCGGCCAGCCGGGCGGTGCGGGCGACGATCGCCTCCAGCAGGGCGACGGGCCGATCTGACGCGTCTGTCAGTTCCGGGAAGTAGCTGTCGATACAATGGTCCACCAGGAGCCCGACATTGTCGGCCCGCTGGAGATAGGCCTGCCGCTGAAAGGTGCCGAAGCGCATGTGGCTGTGCGACAGCCGCACCATCACCGCCGACCGCGTCGGGCTGGGCTCGTCGTTGCGCTCCAGGTCCTCACCCGTCTCGATCAGCGAGAAGCAGCGGCTGGTCGGCACGCCCAGCGCCTCCAGAAGCGTCGCCGCCAGAATTTCCCGCATCCCGCCCTTGAGGGTCAGCCGGCCGTCGCCGCGCCGCGACCAGGGCGTCTGGCCGGAGCCCTTGGTCGCCAGATCCAGCAGGCGGCCGGTCTCCGCCTCCCGAAGCTGGGCGAACAGGAACCCGCGCCCGTCGCCGAGGTCGGGGTTGTAGCTGCGGAACTGGTGGCCGTGATAGCGCATGGCCAGCGGCCCGGGCTGGTTGTCGGGCAACGGCGCGAACCGGCCAAAGTGGCTGATCCACTCGGCGTCCGTCAGCGCGCCCAGACCCACGGTTTCCGCCGCACGCTGGTTGCGGTGACGCAGGATCGTCTGCGGAAAATCCGCCGCCGCGACCGGGTCGGCGAACTCCGGGCCAAGCTGCATGAACTTCGGATCGGGGCGGTAGTCGGGGGAAACGGGCATGCCCTTGGAGATGACTGCCGAAATCGGACGGTGCAAGCCCGGTTCTGATTGGGCGCCCCGGGGGCGCATGGTATTTCCACGGCATGACACGCCGTTTCACGCTGGACTTCCTGAAGACAGAGGCCGCCTCCGGTCTGGTGCTGGCCGCGGCTGCGCTCGCCGCGATCCTGCTGGCCAATTCGCCCTGGCGCGAGGCCTATTTCGGCTTTGTAAAGTCGCCCTTCACCCTGCAGGTCGGCAGCTGGGAAGAAACCAAGTCGGTCCTGAAGTGGACCAAGGACGGCCTGATGGCCGTGTTCTTCTTCGTCGTCGGGCTGGAGATCAAATACGAGATCCTCAGGGGGGAGCTGTCCAGTCCGCGGAAGCTGGCGACGCCGGTGTTCGCGGCGCTGGGCGGCATGGTGGTCCCGGCGCTCATCTTCCTCGCCTTCAATTTCGGCGAAGGCGGGGAGCTGCGCGGCTGGCCGATCCCGACGGCGACCGACATCGCCTTCGCCCTGGCCGCGCTCGCCATCGCCGCGCCCCGGCTTCCGGCCTCGTTGAGGGTGTTCCTGCTGACCCTGGCCATCGCCGACGACCTTGGCGCGGTGCTGCTGATCGCGGTGCTGTTCAGCAGCCAGATCGACGTCGCAGCCCTCGCCTGCGCCGGCCTCGGTCTCGGCGTCCTCGTCTGGATCGGTCGGTGGAAGACCGATCCGACCCTGCTGTTCGCCTTGGTGTTCCTGGGGGTGTGGGCTTTCACGCTGATGTCCGGGGTCAACACGTCGCTGGCCGGGGTCGCGGCGGCGCTGACCGTGCCCATCGCCGGCGCCCGGCCCGGCGAGCACGGGCAGCTGAAACGCTACATGGAGGCGCTGCACCCCTATGTCGCCTATGGCGTCTTGCCGTTCTTCGCCTTCGTGGCCGCGGGCTTCGCGTTCGACGCCTTTCCGGCCGGCGGCTTGCTCGCGCCCCTGCCGCTGGGGATCGCGGCCGGGCTGGTGCTGGGCAAGCCACTCGGCGTCCTGGGCGCCACGGCGCTGGTGGTCTCGCTCAAGCTGGGACGCCGGCCCAGCGGGTCGACCTGGCTGCAAATTCTCGGGGTCTCGATGCTCTGCGGGGTGGGCTTCACCATGAGCCTGTTCATCGGCGGACTGGCCTTCCACGACGGCGCCGCGGCCTCGCAGGTGCAACTCGGCGTCGTCGCGGGCTCGGTGCTTTCCGTCCTCGCGGGCGCCATCACCCTGCGTCTCGCCCAGCCTCCTGTGCCAAAAACGGCGAACGCCGATTTTTGACACCTGTGCTGTTACATAAGCGACACGAAACGGGCATTTCCCCTTATTTGTAAGGGATTGACGCTTGCGCAGGTTTCACCACACACCGTAGGTGAACGCCGTCAACTTTGACGGAGCCGTCAGGCTCTCAAGTGTCAGTAATCGCGCCGCTCCTCCCCGGGCGCGCCAAAAACTTCAGGACAGGAAATGCGTTTTTCACAGTTGCTTCGCGCGTCGGCTTCGGCCGCCGTGCTCTCGGCGGTCATCTCTGGCGCCGCCTACGCCCAAGAGGCCGAAGACGCCTCGACCGTCGACGCCATCATCGTCACCGCCACCAAGCGTGAGCAGAGCCTCCAGGACGTGCCGGTCGTGGTGACCGCCGTCAGCGGCCAGCTGATGCAGGACGCGGGCGTCAAGGACATCAAGGATCTGACGATCCTGACCCCGGGCCTCACCGTCACCTCGACCTCGAACGAAACCGTCACCACGGCCCGCATCCGCGGCGTCGGCACCGTCGGCGACAACCCCGGCCTGGAATCCTCGGTCGGCGTCGTGATCGACGGCGTCTATCGCCCGCGCAACGGCGTCTCGTTCGGCGACCTCGGCGAACTGCAGCGCGTCGAAGTGCTGAAGGGCCCGCAGGGCACGCTGTTCGGCAAGAACACCTCGGCCGGCGTCATCAACATCCTGTCGGTGGCCCCGTCGTTCAACTTCGGCGCCCAGGGTGAAGTCACCGTCGGCGACTTCGGCGCGCAGGGCGTGTCCGGCTCGGTCACCGGCCCGATCACGGCGGACGACAGCGTCGCCGGCCGCCTGTTCTTCGCCACGCGCAAGCGCGACGGCTACCTCGACGTCGTCACCGGTTCGGGCGGCCCGCGCTCGCAGCGCGACGATGTGAACCAGGACTTCTGGACTATCCGCGGCCAGCTGCTGGCGGTCCCGACGGACTCCCTGACGTTCCGGATCATCGGCGACTACACGGCGCGCGACGAATCCTGCTGTCTGGCCACCCAGCTTCAGGTCGGCAACGCGGCCAACTCGCGCGCGGCCTTCGTCAACCAGGTCCGCGCCGGCTCGATCGACGTCTCGGAATCGCCGTTCGAGCGCAAGGCCTACGCCAACCGCGACACGGGCCAGAACATCGTCGACACCGGCCTCTCGCTCCAGACCGACTGGGACATCAATGACGACGTGACGCTGACGTCGATCACCGCCTGGCGCAACTGGCGGGCCGAAACCGGTCAGGACTCCGACTTCACCGGCGCGGACATCGCCTGGCGCCCGAACGACGGGACGAACTTCACCGAGTTCGGCCAGATCTCGCAGGAAGTCCGGCTGGCCGGCACGACCGAGCGCTTCGACTGGCTGGTCGGCGCCTTCTACGCCAAGGAAGACCTCGAATCCGGCTCGGTGCTGAACTACGGCTCCGACTTCTACGCCTACTTCGACACCCGCGTTCTCGGCGGCGCGCCCGGCCTGATCGGCCTGCTCCCCGGAACCATCCACCAGGCCGGCAACGGCTCGAATGACCTCTACGACCAGACCGACACCACCTTCGCCCTGTTCACCGACAACACCTGGTCGGTCACGGACGCGTTGAAGCTGACGGTTGGCCTGCGGTTCTCGAGCAGCGAAAAGTCGCTGACCACCCGCTACACCACCACCGGCGCTTCCTGTGACCAGGCGGAGAACTTCTACGGTGCGTTCGTGGGCGCCGTCGGCGTCGCCGGCGCGCGCTCGATCGTCGGCGGTCTGTGCCTCAACGCCCAGAACAACGACTTCGACTCGCTCGGCACGTTCGAGCAGAACAGCGCCGAGGAAGAACTGACCGGCACGGTCAAGCTGTCGTACAAGGTTTCCGACGACATCATGACCTACGCGTCGTTCGCGCGGGGCTACAAGTCGGGCGGCTTCAACCTCGACCGCTCGAGCCGCGGGCGGATCACCCCGCTCGGTTCGCCGCTGCCGTTCAACACGGCGATCAACTGCGCCGTGGCGACCGGTTGCCTGGACTTCGCCGTCCTGAACGACACCAGCTTCGCGCCGGAGTTCGCGGACTCCTACGAACTCGGCCTGAAGACCAAGTGGTTCAACAACTCGCTGCTGCTGAACGCGACGGTGTTCTACCAGGAGTTCACCGACTTCCAGCTGAACACCTTCGTCGGCACGGCCTTCATCGTCGAGTCGATCCCCGAGCTGACGTCCAAGGGCGTCGACGCGGACTTCGTCTGGTTCACCCCGGTGGACGGCCTGGCCGTGCAGGGCGGCGTGACCTACGCCGAGACCCAGTTCGGCGAGTTCACTGCCGCTGACCTCAGCGACCCGACCCGCTTCAACGGCGTCTTCCGCCTTCCGGGCGCCCAGGCCGCGTTCGCGCCGCGCTGGTCCTCGTCCGTCGCGGCGACCTACGAGCGTGACCTGACCGAGTCGCTGGTGTTCCGCAGCAACATCTCGGCCAAGTACTCCTCGCGCTACAACACGGGCTCCGATCTGCACCCCGTCAAGGAACAGGAAGGCTTCACCCTGGTGAACGCGCGTGTCGGCATCGGCGCGACGGACGAGCGCTGGACGGTCGAGCTGTGGTCGAACAACCTGTTCGACCAGGACTACCTGCAGGTGGCCTTCAACGGGCCGTTCCAGGTGGACACGACGAACCCGTACAGCCTGACGGCGGACAACAACATCTCGACCTACGACACCTTCCTGGGCGCGCCCCGGACGGTGGGCGTGACCCTGCGCGGCAAGTTCTAGTCACGCAGACATCGCTGAAATAGCGAAGGGCGGCTCGGGGAAACCCGGGCCGCCCTTTTGCTTTGGCTCCAGCATTGTCATCCCGGACGACCCGAAGGGGCGATCCGGGACCCAGATGGGTCTCGGCTGGGTCTGGGTCCCGGCTCTGCGCTGCGCTTCGGCCGGGATGACAGTTGAGGTGGGCTACCCCAGCCCCGCCTTCAGCGCCGCCGCCGTTTCCTCGATCGCCGGGACCACGCCGGGGCAGATGGCCGACAGGGTGTAGAAGTCGTGGACGAAGGTCGGGTACTCGATGTGCGCCGCCTTGCCACCGGCCTTGTTCAGCGCCTCGGCGTAGGCCTTGCCCTCGTCCTTCAGCGGATCGAAGCCGGCGGTGACCACCAGCGCGGGCGGCAGGCCGGAGAGATCGGCGGCGTGAACGGGCTCGGCCCGCTTCGCATCGGGGTGGGCGCCCGCGCCATAGTGCCCGCCGAACCACTCCATCACCTCGGCCGTCAGCACATAGCCGGTCGCCAGCGCGCGCCGCGAGGGGGTGTCCTGGTTCATCGCCGTGGCCGGATAGAGCAGCAGCTGGAACGCCAGCTTACGGGCCGGGTCACCGCGCAGTTCCAGCGCCATACAGGCCGACAGGTTGCCGCCGGCGGAGTCGCCGCCGACCGCGATGCGGGCCGGGTCGAAGCCGATCTCGGCGGCATGGTCGAACGCCCAGCGGGTCGCGGCGAGCGCGTCGTCGTGCGCCGCCGGGAACGGATGCTCGGGCGCGAGGCGATAGTCGACCGACAGCACCCGCACGCCCGAGGCCTTGCAGAGGCGGCGCAGGAAGTCGTCGTGGGTGTCGAGGTTGCCGATGACGAACCCGCCGCCGTGGAAATAGACCAGTCCGGGCCCCGTGCCCGTCGCGCCCTGCGGCTTGTAGAGCCGGGCCTTCACCGGACCCGAGCCGCCGGCGACCTCGAGGTTGCGGACATCCAGGTCCTTCGGCGCGCCAAGGTCGAGCCCCGAACGCTGGGCGGTGTAGCCGGCGCGGACCATCTCGGCGGGCAGTTGGGCCAGCGGCGGCATCTGGATCGCCGCGGCGGCGTCGAGCATCGCGCGAAAGGCTTGGTCGAGCATGGTGTCAGTCCTGAACAGTGATGACGCCGTCGCCGGCCGGCGTGGCGTAGAGGGCCTGGACCAGGGCGTCACGGCGTTCCAGCGTGGCCCGCTGGTTGACGTAGCCCTTGTCGGTGATTTCGCCGGCGTCGATCGACGGCGGCTCGGTCATGATGATGAACTTGCCGACCCTCCGTGAGGAGCCGCCGGCCGTTGCGTTGAAGGCAGCGAGCTTGGCCTTGAGGATCGCCGCCAGCTTTTCGATCGGCGAGCCAGGCCCCGCGTCGGCCGCCAGCGCCTGCATGCCGGCCATCGAGGGCCAGAACAGCGCGCCGATGAACGGCTTGTCCTGGCCGGCGATCACCGCGTCCATCACGTACGGGCTGCAGGCGCCCACGAGGTCGGGACGCAGGGTGCCGACGCTGACCCAGGTGCCGCTGTCGAGCTTGAAGTCCTCGGTCACGCGGCCGTCGAAGATCATGCCCTGTGACGGGTCGTTGTCGTCGACGAATTTCGCCGCGTCGCCGAGCTTGTAGAAGCCCTCCTCGTCGAAGGCGGCGGCGGTCTTTTCGGGATCGCCGTGATAGCCGGTGGTGACCGTGGGACCCTTGACCCGCACCTCGAACTTGGTCCCGTTCGGCACCAGCTTGATGGTCACGCCCGGCACCGGCAGGCCGACGAGCCCGACCCGCTCGGTGGCCCAGTGGGTAACCGTGACGCCCTGGGTTTCGGTCGCGCCATACATGGTCGTCAGCGGGATGCGGTGACCGGTCTCGGCCACGGCGAGGGCCTGCAAGCGGTCATTGACGTCGTTCGACAGGGTCGCGCCGCCGTAGCCCATGTAGCGCAGGTTCCTGAAGAAGGACGCCCGCAGCACCGGATCGCGCTCCATCGCCTCGGCCAGCATGCCAAAAGCAATCGGCGCCGAACCGAACACGATGGGCGAGACCTCGTAGAGGTTCTTGATCGTCGTATCGAACATGCCGGGGATCGGCTTGCCCTCGTCCAGGTGCACCGTGCCGCCCGACCACAGCACGCCGTTGAAGCCGATGTTGCCGGCGCTGATATGGCTCCAGGGCATCCATTCGAGGCTCTGGGGGATGAGGTCCGGATCGGCTTCCTCGGCGCGCAGCCCCTCCCCGCCGGCGATGGTCGCCGACATCATGCCGAAGGTCTGGGGCACGCCCTTGGGCATGCCGGTCGAGCCGGAGGTGAACAGGTATTTGGCCACCGTCGCATGACCGAGCGTTTCGCGCGCGGCGTCGACTGCGGCGGTCGGCGTCGTGCCGGTCAGGTCCGACAGCGGGATGGCGCCCTCGCCGGTCCCGTCCGCCGTGACGAACACCAGGTTCGGGATCACCGTTTTCAGGGTGTTGAAGGCGTTCTGGAACATGTCGCCGGACTGGGCGAAGACGACGCGCGGCTTCACTACGCCGGCGCAGTGCTTGAGCTTGCCGTGGTCGCTGGAGATCAGGCTGTAGGCCGGGCTGATCGGCGCCACCGGCACCCCGGCGGTGTAGCAGCCGACGGTTACCAGGGCGTGCTCGATCGAGTTCGACGAGAGGACCATGACGCTGTCGGCGCCGGTCAGGCCATGGTCCAGCAGCCACTGGGCGATACCCTCGGCGGCCTTGAGCGCCTCGCCGTAGGTGACCTGGCGCCATGGGCCATGCCCGGGTTCGCGCTGCTTCATCCAGGGCCGGTCCGGATGCGCCTGCGCCTTGTCCTTCAACAGGTGGGCGATCGAGCGGGGCCCCTCGCCCGGCGCATGGTTCGACCAGATCAGCACCGACCCGTCGGCGCGGCGCTCGACAGATACGTCCGGCCCCTTCTGGGGCAACGGCTTGAAGGCCGGCTTGTCCGGAGTCGCGGCAGCCGTGGCCACACCGTCAGCGGGGGTCATGAGCGTTTCCTGGAGCGTTTGTTATCGTTGTTCTGTTGAGACTATCGCTGCCCCTAGGGGAGTCAAACAGGTCGCCGGTGCGTGGTTCGAGACGCGGACCTGAGGGTCCGCTCCTCACCATGACGAACGGAGGTGAAGTCGACCCTCTGCGTCATCCTGAGGCGCGAGCCTCAAGCGAGCGTCTCGAAGGCCCCTCAAAGCCCCTTCAGCCAGCCCAGCAGCAGGTCCGTCACCGCCTCCGGCGCTTCCTGCTGCGTCCAGTGGCCGATGCCGGGGAGGATATGCGCGCCCTGCAGGTTCGGCAGGTGGGGCTTCATGAAGTCGAGGGGGTTCACGCCCGGGATCATCTTCAGCACCAGGTCGCGGTCGCCGCCGATGAAGAAGCTCGGCTGCTCGATCTTCCGGTCCTTGAACTGCTGCAGCCAGTCGAAGTCCCGCTGGTGATTGCGGTAGCGGCTGAGCGGGCCGAAGAAGCCGGAGCGGTGGAACTCGGCAGTGAAATAGTCCTCGTCCTCAGGCGTCAGCCAGGCGGGGAACGGGTCGGGATCGGGCAGGCGATCGAGCAGCCGCTCGCCGTGCGGCTTGTCGACCGGCCAGGTCCCGTCCGGCGCGTCGCCGCTGATGGCGTAGTAGAACTTGCGGATCGCTGCGCGCGGATCGCTGCCCAGCTCGGCCTCGGCCGGGCCGACATCCTGGAAATAGACCTGGTAGAAGAACCGGCCCCGGTCAGTGAAGGCGGCCTTGATCACATCCATGAACTGGACCGCCGGCACGCCGGTGTAAGGCACCGACAGCCCGGCCACCGCCCGCACCCGGTCCGGCCGCGTCAGCGCCGTGTTCCAGACGATCGGCGCGCCCCAGTCGTGGCCGATGAGGACCGCCTTCTCGTTCGGCGACAGATGCTCGATCACCCCGGCGACGTCGGCGGTGATCTGCTCAAGGCTGTAGTCCTCGACCCGGCCCGGCTTGTCCGACCCGCCATAGCCGCGCACGTCGATGGCGCAGACGCTGAAGCCGGCGTCGGCGATCGGCGCGATCTGGTGCCGCCAGCTGTACCAGCTCTCCGGGAACCCGTGGACCAGCACCACCAGCGGCCCGGCGCCCTGCACAACCGCGCGCAGGTTGATCCCGTTGGTCGGGATGATGGTGAAGTCTGTCATGGCGTTTCCCCGCTTGCCCCGAAATCATCATGGGCGACGTGGGGTCAGGCAAGGGTCAATGGGGTACTCATTTTTACCTTCTATACGTGTATTATATATCTATGCACTTGCGTCCGCCGCATGATGTGATAGGCTTTGGTTATGAGCGATGAAAAGCCCCCCGGCTTCGAAGAGACGTCCGTCGCATTCGATGCGGACTATGACGAACTCTCGGCGGAGGCCGATGCCGACGTAGCCGCCGGCCGCGTCGTGCCGCACGAACGGGTCAGGCAGTGGCTTCAGTCCATCATCGATGGAAAGCCAGAACCCACGCCTTACTCGTGGCGAAAGTAATCTGGACCGACAAAGCCCTCGCCGGCTTCACGGCGATCATCGGCCGGATATCGAAGGACAGCCCGCGCACCGCTATCCGCGTCGCAGACAGGCTCTTGAGGGCCGGTGATCGCCTCGACCACTTTCCGGAGCGCGGCCGCCCCATTTCCCTCGACCGCCGCGAGTTGATCGTGATGGCGCCCTACCTGATCCGCTATCGTGTCGACGGCGACCGCGTAATCATCCTCGAAGTCCGGCATGCCGCGCGACGGCCGGAGTAACCCTCAGCGCGACGGGGCCGACACGCGGCGAACCGCTTCGAGCCACGGGTCACCGCTGAGTTCCACCGGCGCGTCCACGAAGCCCTGTACGCGCCGAGTCTCTCCCGTAGCGACATCCAGAACGGGTATCGTCGCTTCCATCAGGCGACCGTCGGCGTCGCGGAAGATGAGATAGGGCTGGTTCGATTTCGCGCCCAGCCTACTCGTGCAAAACCAGGTCAGCCGGGTTGGTGAAAGCTCGTACCGGCCATTGGCGTACCAGACTGCCTTTGGGCTCAGGCGATCCGCGGAGGTGGTGAAGCTGCCTGCCCAAGGAGACCCGGCGCGCGTCCAGAACCCATAGAGGCTGAACTCAGTCGAACCGTGCCCCTTCAGGCTCTCAATGCTGCGAAACACGAGTTCCGCGGCCCCGTCGCGCCTGAGCTCAGCTTCCTTGCCGGCGTACATCGCGATGACTGCCCTGCGGTCGTCAGCGTCGGCGGCCACCGCCAGATCCCTCGCCCGAGCGCTTCGAACCCAGTCGGCAAGGGGCAGTCGTTCGGTCCGCTGGAGAACCGCCACATCAACAAAGGTCGCGTTCTCCCAGAGCACCGCGGCGAAGTCATTGCGGGGAAACGAAAAGCGAGTTTCGTCGTAGGGGACCGGTCGACAGGCAAATGCCATGCGTGGCGGCAGGACGAGCAGCCCCGCAACTATCAGACCTGCCAGGCGGCGTACCGCCCTCACCCCACCAGTCGCTCCCGACCCTTCCAGAACGGCTCGCGCAGTTCACGCCGCAGGACCTTGCCTGACGGGTTCCTCGGAAGCGCCGCGACGAAGTCGATGGACTTGGGGGCCTTGTAGCCGGCGATCAGGCCGCGGGCGTGGGCGATGATGTCCTCGGGGGTCGCCGTCGCGCCGGGCTTGAGGACCACGATGCCCTTGACCGCCTCGCCCCAGCGCTCGTCCGGCACGCCGATGACGGCGGCGTCGGCGACGGCGGGGTGGCTGAACAGGGCGTTCTCGACCTCGGCCGGATAGACGTTCTCGCCGCCGGAGACGATCATGTCCTTCACCCGGTCGTAGATGTAGAGGTAGCCCTCGTCATCGAAATAGCCGGCGTCGCCGCTGGAGAACCATCCCTGCGGGCAGATGGCCTCGGCCGTAGCATCGGGCCGGTTCCAGTAGCCCTTCATGACCCCCTTGGCGCGGATCTGGATCTCGCCGACCTCGCCGGTCTTGCCCGCCTCGCCGGTCGGGGTCAGCACCCGCACCTCGAAGCCCGGCCAGGGCTTGCCGCAGGAGCGCAGCTTGTCCCGCTCGGGCGCATGGTCCTCGGGCGGCAGGAAGGTCGCGCCGCCGATCGTCTCGGTCAGGCCGTAGAGCTGGGTGAAGTCGCAGCCGAAGCGGTCCTGGGCCTGGCGCAGCACCGACTCCGAAATCGGCGAGGCGCCGTAGAAAATCCGCTCGAGCTTGCTGAAGTCGGCGGTCTCCACGCCCGGCGTCTGCAGCAGCATGTTGATGATCGTCGGGGCGAGGAAGGCGTAGGCGACCTGCTTGTCCTGCAGCCGGGCGATGATCTCCACGGGGTTCACCTCGCGGGTCAGGATGTTGCGCACCCCCTGCAGCAGGGCGAGCAGGCCGCAGTTGGTGCCCGCCACATGGAACAGCGGCATGACCACCAGATTGGTCTTCTCCGCCTCGTACTTCGCCCAGCCGGCCTCGAGCGCCAGGGCGAACAGGGTGAGGAAGTTGGTCTGGGTCAGCTGTACGCCCTTGGGCAGGCCGGTGGTGCCCGAGGTGTAGAGCTGGATCACGTCGTCGTCGGGATGGATGGCGAGGTTGGGGTCGCTCGCGTCGTGACTGCCGATCCAGTCGCGGAACGCCGGCCAGCGCGGATGGCCGGGCTCGAACTGCACCAGGCCCATGATGTCCGGCAGGTCGCTGACGATCATGTCGACTACGCCGCCGAAGTCCTCGCCGACCACCAGCAGTTTCGCGCGGGCGTCCTTCAGGATGAAGGCGATCTCCGGCGGGGCCAGCCGCCAGTTCACCGGCGCGAGGGTCACCCGAGCCTTGATGCAGCCGAACCAGAGCACGAAGAAGTCGTCGATATTCTTGGCCAGCACCCCGACCCGGTCACCGGGCTTCAGCCCCCGGGCCAGCAGCGCCTGGGCGCACTGGTTCGAGGCGCGGTCCAGTTCGCCGAAGGTGGTCACCCGCCCCTCGAACCAGATGGCCTCTGCGTCCGGGCGAAGGCGCGCCTGAATGCGGGTGACGTCGGCTACGGACTGGATCTCGGCGAGTAGGGTCATGCTGGCTTCCTGGTTTGCCGCAGCCTTGTTCCGGCCGCTGGCGTCGCCCTAGCATGCCCAAATCAGCCGACAGGGCAACGCCCCAGCGCGCCCGGTCCCTACGCCATCGTCGGGATGACGAACGAGGAGTCGCCGACCTCGCCCTCGGGCCAGCGGGCGGTGATCGTCTTGACCTTCGTCCAGAACTTCACGCCTTCCATGCCGTGCTGGTTGGTGTCGCCGAAGGCGCTGCGCTTCCATCCGCCGAAGGTGTGGTAGGCGACCGGCACCGGAATCGGAACATTGATGCCGACCATCCCGACCTGGACGCGGGCGGCGAATTCGCGGGCGGCGCGGCCGTTGCGGGTGAAGATCGCCACCCCGTTGCCGTACTGGTGCCTGCTCGGGAGATCGACGGCTTCCTCGAAGCTCTCGGCGCGGACCATCTGCAGCACCGGGCCGAAGATTTCCTCGTGATAGGTCTTCATGCCGGGCTTCACGCCGTCGAAGAAGCTCGGGCCAATGAAGAAGCCCTTCTCGTAACCCTGCAGCTTGAAGTCGCGGCCGTCGACCACCAGCTCGGCGCCCTCGTCCTTACCGATCTGGATGTAGTCGGCGATCTTCTGGCGGTGGGCGGCGGAGACGACCGGGCCGTACTGGGCGTCGGTGTCGTTGGAGAGGCCGACCTTCAGCGTCTCGATCTCGGCGACCATCCGCTCGCGCAGTTCATCGGCGACCTTCTTGCCGACCGGCACCACCACCGGCAGGGCCATACAGCGCTCGCCGGCCGAGCCGAAAGCCGCGCCCGAGAGGTCCTTGACCACCTGGTCGAGGTCGGCGTCGGGCAGGACGATGCCGTGGTTCTTGGCGCCGCCCATCGCCTGGACGCGTTTGTTGTGCAGCGTGCCCCGGGAATAGACGTAGTGGGCGATGTCGCTGCTGCCGACGAAGCTGACGGCCTTGATGTCGTCGTGCTGCAGGATCGCGTCGACGCTGACCTTGTCGCCGTGAACCACGTTCAGCACGCCTGACGGGGCGCCGGCCTCCATCATCAGTTCGGCAAGTCGGACCGGGACCGAAGGGTCCTTTTCCGAGGGCTTGAGGATGAAGGTGTTGCCCACCGCGATGGCCACGCCGAACATCCACATCGGGATCATGGCGGGGAAGTTGAACGGGGTGATGCCCGCGACCACGCCCAGGGCCTGGCGCATGGAATAGACGTCGATGCCCGGGCCGGCGCCCTCGGTGTACTCGCCCTTCAGGGCGTGCGGGATGCCGCAGGCGAACTCGATCACTTCCAGGCCGCGCTGGATGTCGCCCTTGCTGTCGGCGATGACCTTGCCGTGCTCGCTGGACAGCAGCTCGGCGAGGTCCTGCATGTTCGCCTCGACCAGCCGCTTGAACTCGAACATGACCCGCGCGCGGCGCTGGGGATTGGTCGCCGACCAGGCCGGGAAGGCCGCCTGCGCCGCCTGGACAGCCAGGTCGAGCTCGGCCGGCGTCGCCAGCTGGACCCGGGCCTGAACCTCGCCGGTATTGGGGTTGAACACGTCGCCGAAGCGACCGGACGAACCGGTGAACGTCGCGCCGTTCACGAAGTGGCTGATGTCACGCATGGCGGTCTCCCTGTTGCCGCCGGGGTATCATCCGGAGCCGGTCGGTCCAAAGCCCGAAAATGGGCCCGATGGTTCCCTGAGCAGGTTCGGCCGGCCGTCGATTGACACTTTGTCATTATTGACATTATGTCATCAGATGAAATCACCCGGGAGCTTCCCTGTTTCGGACAAGCGCGCCAGGACGCGCGACCAGCTCCTTGTGGCGGCCCAGGCGCTGCTGGTGGAGCAGAACGCCGGTGCGCTGGGGATCCGCCAGATCGCGCTGAAGGCCGGCCTGGTGCACGGCAGCTTCTACAACTACTACCCGGACATTCCGGCCTTGATCGAAGACCTGTCAGGACTGCTGTTCGCCTCGCACGCCGCCCTCGTTGCGGGCCTGCGAAGCGGCGGGGACGACCTGCCGGCCACCTTCGCCCAGGTGACACGACAGACCCTGCGGCTGATCGTGGAGGGCGACGGCTACGGCCGCCTGCTGTTCGACGCGGGACTGCCGGTGGACCGTTTCGTCTCGGGCCTTCGCGCCGCCATGGGGGCCGACATCGCGGCCGGCGTGCGGCGCGGGGTGTTCGTCGCGGACGATCTGGATGTGGCAATCAGCCTGGTCGCCGGCGGTATCCTGGGCGTGGCTGTCGATCTGCACCGCGGCGCCCTTCCGGCCTCGGCGATTGAACCGGTCACCGCCCGCCTGCTCGAGACCCTCGGCCTGTCGGCGGCGGAGGCCCGCCGCCTCGCCTTTGCCGACATCCCCTTCATCGCGCCGCCGCCCCTGCCCCTGCGCTGGCAGGACGTCCCGGCGCCGTTCCGGGAGGCTCTCCGTGCCGCATGACCTGATCGCCTTCCGACGCGGGGACCCCGGCTACGAGGCCGCCCGCCGCGCCGCCTCGTTCAACGCCCGACTGCCGGACCGATTCCCCGAGATCATCGTCCAGGCCCGGGACCAGGAGAACGTCGTCGCCGCCGTGGCCCTGGCCAACGCCAACGGCTGGACCATCGGCGTGCGGTCCGGAGGCCATAGCTGGGCGGCCAACCACATCCGCGACGGCGGCATGCTGCTGGACGTCTCGCGGCTGAACAGGGTCGAGATCGACGAGGCGGCGATGATCGCCCGGGTCGGTCCCGGCTGCGAGGGCAACGCGATCAACACCTTGCTGGCCAAGAGAAAGCTGTTCTTCCCCGTAGGCCATTGCGAGAGCGTCTGCCTCGGCGGCTACCTGCTCCAGGGCGGATACGGCTGGAACAGCCGTGTGGTGGGCAACGCCTGCGCCAACGTTGTCGGGATCGACTACGTCGGCGCGGACGGGATCGCCAGGCATGCCAGCGCCGAGGAAAACCCGGACATGTTCTGGGCCGCGCGCGGGGCCGGCCCCGGCTTC
>CAIOHT010000018.1 GCA_903858185.1 uncultured Caulobacterales bacterium | reverse complement strand
GACGACGGCGGCGAGCCGGCCACCGACGCGCGGATGAACTGGGCCGGACGCCTGCTCGATCTGTCCCGCCCGCGCGACGTGCTGAAGGTGCTGGACGGCCTCGACCTCGACTATGTCACCGACTACGGCAAGGCCTGGATCGACTCCCAGCGCGCCTGCGCCCTGAACGACTTCGACCAGAAGGCGGCGGCCGCGATGCTGGAGACGCTTCGAGCCCGGAAGGACGAGAATCCCGGCGCGCTCAGCCAGGCCCTGCTCTGCATGAACCGTCTCGACGAGGCCGCCGCCCTGCTGATCTGGCGACTGCAGACGCCGGAGCACCGCAGCGGCGGTCTCGATCCCTTCTGGGTCGCCAAGGCGCCGCCGGTCATCCCGCCCTGGCTGGCGACCTTCGAGGCCCGCCGCCAGGCCGTGATCGCCCGCCCCGACGTCCGCGCCGCCCTCGACAAGGTCGGCCGCCCGGTCACGACACCGCTGGCCGGCGACTACTGGGGCGGGTTCTAGCCTAACGTTTCGGGCTATTTCGGCGGATACAGCGTCCCGTCCCTGTGCCGGTAGCCTCCGTTGCCCGGCCGTATGGTCAGGTCGATGTCGGGGTAGTCGACATGCTCGGTCGCCGGGTTGGTCGGATTGCCGACCTGCAACAGCACGGCGTCGGCGCCGGACCGGTTCTGGAGATGGTGGCCGTCCTCGACGCCGGCCTTCCAGGCGGCGCAGTCGCCCGCGCGCAGCACGGTCTCGCCCGCATCCTCGACGAGCACGACCTCGCCCGAGACCACCCAGACGAACTCGTCCTCATCGAGATGCCAGTGCCGCTGGCTGCTCCACTGCCCGGCCGGCAGGGTCAGCAGATTGACGCCCACCAGATCGAGCCCTGCCGCCTTCGCCAGCTCCAGCCAGGAGCGTTGCAGGCAGGGCTCGTCGAGCGGCCGCGGATAGCCTGACCCGCCCCGACGCGGCGCTTTGGCGAGATCGATCTTCGGCATGCGAACTCCTCTGGCGACGGGTCTTCCCGCTTCCCCGGCAAAGGCCGGGGGAACGGAACAGGGATGCCATTCTAGACGATCCCCGGTAGCCAGAAACCCGGCGAACCCAGACTGCTGACAGCAGGTTGTCACCAGGGCGACAACCGCCCAGCGGCGTGTAGTGTGCGGCCATGACCGGCCAGACGCTCAATCTCCGCATCACCCTCGTCGCCCCGCCGGCAGGGGTCCGGTATTCGCTGCAGGAAGGCGACGACATGCCCGTCGGACAGGTGCTGTCAGACGGCGGCGACCTGTCGCTGGATGTCAGCGTCCGGTTCGTCGAGGACGACAAGGGCGTGCGCTACCTGGGCCCGTTCGTGAAGAACCAGGGTGGCCGACGGTTCGTCTACTTCCGGGTCGGCATCCTGGCCGGGCAGCATGACTCGCCCTGGAGCCGGCGGGGCAAGGTCTGGTTCGAGGACCTGCCCGTCGACCTCGCCCGTGAAGCGGTCCGCACCGGCGCGAGGCTGGAGGCCCGCTTCCCCGGCAAGGCAAAGGACGGCTCGCCCGCCTGCGCCACGGTGCGGCCGATAGCCGGGTGGCGGATGCTGGAGTGACGGCGCACCCGGACCGACCAAATCCCGCCCTCCCCTCTTGTCAAAATGCGCCCCGGTGCAGAAGGTCCGTCGACGCGTCTGAGTAGCCGCCGCGGCGGCCAGGGGGAATTCCATGCACATCCGGATCAAGGCCGCTCTGGCCCTGTTCGCCGCTGCTCTGGTCGGCGGCGCCTGGACCCTGGCCGGGGCGAACGAGCCGGTCACGCCCCTGCCCGCGCTGGCGGAACCCGCCCTGTCGCCGGACGGAGCGGAAATCGCCTTCGCTTCGGGCGGCGACATCTGGACCGTGCCGAGCAAGGGCGGCCAGGCCCGCCTTCTGGTCACCGATCGGGCCACGGAATCGCGCCCGCTCTATTCGCCGGACGGCTCGCGACTCGCCTTTGTCTCGACCCGCAACGGCGCGGCCAACCTCTACATCCTGACCCTGGCGAGCGGGAAGATCACCCGGCTGACCTACGCCGACGCCAACGAGGCGCTCGACGGCTGGTCGCGGGACGGCCAGTGGATCTACTTCACCTCCGGCGTGAACGATGTGCAGCGGCAGGGTGACATCTTCCGCGTCAGCGCCGCCGGCGGCGTGCCCCTGGAGGTCAGCAACGAGCGCTACCTCAACGAATTCCAGAGCGCACCCTCGCCGGACGGCAAGTCCGTCGCCCTGATGGCCAAGGGGATCAGCAACGGCCAGTGGTGGCGTCACGGCAGCAGCCACATCGACCAGACCGAACTCTGGCTCAAGCCGATCGCGGCCGGCGCGCCCTACCAGCAACTGCTCCCGACGGGCGCCCGCCACGCCTGGCCGATGTGGCAGCCGGACGGCGGCGCGCTCTGGTACATGAGCGACGAAGGCGGCGCCGAGAACCTCTGGAAGCTGACACTCGGCGGCAAGCCGGAACAGGTGACCCGCTTCACCGACGGCCGGCTGCTTTGGCCGACGGTCGGCTATGACGGCAAGACCATCGTTTTCGAGCGCGGCTTCGCGATCTGGTCGCTGGACACCGCGACCGGCAAGGCGACCCAGGTGCCGGTCACGCTCCAGGGCGCCCCGGCGGCGGCGGGCGAAACCCGGCTGACCCTGTCTGACTTCAACGACATGGTCCTGTCG